>NZ_JBEZKZ010000020.1:0-97379 GCF_040651895.1 Streptomyces sp. NPDC048352 | reverse complement strand
GGAGGGCCGCCCGCGTACTGGACGTACTCGGGCGGGCCCGACAACGCGGCGAGGTGCGGTGCCAGGCGTCGCAGGGCAGGCGGGACTTTGCGGACACCCCCTAGTGGCCGTGGGGGCTGCGCATCTCCAGGAAGCGGAGTTCGAGGTCCGTGGCCAGGTAGTCCATCCGGTGCTCCCAGAAGTCCCGCAGGTGCGGCAGGGCGAGGTGGGCGTCGAGGTCGGCCCGGCTGCGCCACACCTCGTAGAAGACGAACACGCCGGGCTCCTCCCGGTCCTCGTGGAAGTGGTACTCGAGGCAGCCCGGCTCCTGGCGGGTGGGCTCCACGAAGGAGAGCAGCAACCGCATCAGCTCCGCGGCGCGTTCGGGCTTGGGGCGGGCGGTGCCCATGACCGTGACGAGCTGGTCCATCGGAGTTCTCCCCCATCAGTAGGTACGACTGGATTCGTACCTGCCGGACGGTAGCAGCCACCGCAGGTAAGATCCAATCCATACCTGAGGGAAGAGGTCGCCACCATGCCCGACGACGAGGGCCACCCGGCCGTCGAGGAGATCGAGCTCGGCAAGGTCCTGGCCGCGCTCGCCGACCCGCTGCGCCGCCGCGTCGTGCGCGAGCTGGCCACCGCCCCGGAGGGGACGGCGCGCACCTGCGCCTCGTTCGCGCTCCCCGTCTCGAAGGCGACGGTCACCCACCACTTCCGGACCCTGCGCGAGGCGGGCCTGATCCACCAGGTCGACCGGGGCAACAGCCGGATGGCGGCCCTGCGTCGAGCCGACCTCGAGTCCCGCTTCCCCGGCCTTCTGGCCATCCTGGCGTCCGAACCCGCAGCCACCTGACCCCTGCCGGCCCGGGACGGGCGGCCGGGGGTTGACCTGGAGTGCGCTCCAGGCCCTAGGGTCCGCCGGTATGACCATGCGATACCGAAATCTGGGTGGGACCGGCATCGAGGTGAGTGCGTACTGCCTCGGCACGATGATGTTCGGCGCGGTGGGCAACCCCGACCACGACGGCTGCGTACGAATCATCCACACCGCCCTCGACCAGGGCGTCAACTTCGTGGACACCGCCGACATGTACTCCGCCGGCGAGTCCGAGACGATCGTCGGGAAGGCGCTCAAGGGGCGGCGCGACGACGTCGTGCTGGCCACCAAGGTGCACTTCCAGATGGGCGAGGGCCGCAACCGCAGCGGCAACTCGCGCCGTTGGATCACCCGGGCCGTGGAGGAGAGCCTGGGGCGGCTCGGCACCGACTGGATCGACCTCTACCAGGTGCACCGGCCCGACCCCTCGACCGACATCGAGGAGACCCTGTCCGTCCTCGGCGACCTGGTCAGGGCCGGGAAGATCCGGGCGTTCGGCTGCTCCACCTTCCCCGCCGAACAGATCGCCGAGGCGCACCACGTGGCCGAGCGGCGCGGGCTGCCGCGGCTGCGCACCGAGCAGCCCCCGTACTCGATCCTCGCGCGCGGCGTGGAGCGGGACGTGCTGCCGACGGCCCGGCGCTTCGGCATGGGGGTGCTGACCTGGAGCCCGCTGGCCTCCGGCTTCCTGAGCGGCAAGCACCGGCTGGGCCGTGACATCGACATGACGACCGGCCGCGCCGCGCTGCATCCCGCGCGCTTCGACCTCTCGATCCCGGGGAACGTCGCCAAGCTGGAGGCCGTAGAGAAGCTGGCCGAGGTGGCGGACGGCATCGGCCGCACGGTGCCGGAACTCGCCCTGGCCTTCCCGCTCGCGCATCCGGCCGTCACCTCGGTGATCATCGGTCCGCGGACGGCCGAGCAGCTGGAGGCCGCGCTCAAGGGGGCGGACCTGGTCCTGGACGACGCGGTGCTGGACCGGATCGACGAGATCGTGCCGCCCGGCACCAACCTCTACCACCCGGACGGCGTATGGCAGCCGCTGGCCCTGACCGACCCAGCCCAGCGCCGCCGCCCCCTCACCGACCGCTCCGCCGGCTAGCCGCCCGCCGCCGGGCGCTCCACCGCTCCCACGGAAGCACGACGACGACCACCGGTGTGGGCTAGGGGGTGTCCCACTCGCGGAGGTGCCCCGGGCCCGGCCGCGCTACAGGTAGTCCTCCAGCCGGGCGATCCGGTAGCCCTGCTCCTGTATCCGCTGGAGCATCCGCGTCGTCATCTGGGTCTCGGTCGCGCCCTTGAGTTCCGAGCGGCCGCGGAAGTGAGCCAGGATGATGTCACCCGGCTTGAGGGCGGAGCCCTCCGCGTACTGGAAGTCGTTGATCTGCATCGACGCCCGCCACAGGACGACCGTCGGGGCCCCGCACTCCGCGGCGGCCTTGAGGGTGTCGTCGTTGTAGTTGCCGAACGGGGGCCGGAAGAGGCGCGGGCGCTTGCCGAAGCGCTTCTCCAGGCGCTCCTGCTGGCCGCATATCTCCTTCTTCTGCGCCGCGAAGGGCAGGGTGCGCAGGTTCGGATGCGTCAGGGTGTGGTTGTTTATCGTGCTGCCGGAGCCGTTGTCGCGCAGCTGCTCGAAGTGCCCGTAGTCCGCGGAAGCCACGTTGTCCGTCAGGAACATGCTGATCGGCAGCTTCAGGTCCGCCGCCATCTTCAGGAACTCGGGGTCCTTCTCGGCGCCGTCGTCGAAGGTCAGGAAGACGACCTTCTCCGTCGGCGCGACGGGTATTCGGTCCAGTACGGCCGCCTTGCCCGGGGCGGCCTTGGGGAGCTGGGGCTTCTGGGCCGGCTTGGGGGCGTACTGGACGGGGGCCGTCAGACCCCACTTCCGGTAGGCCTCGTCCCCCGCCGTACCGGCCTTCGCGGAGCTCGCCGCGGGGGCCGGCACGGACGGGGAGGCCGACGGGGAAGCGGTGTCCTGCGCGGTCTTGCGGCCCAGTCGTTCGATGGGATCCACGCTGTTCCCGCATCCCGTCAGGGACAGCGCGAGCGCGCCGGCCGTCAGCGTCCCGGCTACGAACCGGCGCGCGTACCTCACAAGTAGTCCTCCAGGCGGGCCACGGCATATCCCTTGTCCGTGACGGTCTTCATGACATGACGGATCATGTCAGGCATCGTGCCCTTCCAGTCCTCCCGGCCCCGGAAGTGCGTGAGGATGATGTCACCGGGGTGCAGGTCGCGGTCCCATTCGCGGTAGTCCATCCGGTTCACGAACGCCTCGGCGTTCCACAGCGGAACCGCCTTGATGCCGCAGGACTTGGCGGCGCGCAGCGTGTCCTGGTTGTAGTTGCCGTACGGCGGGCGGAAGAGCGAGGGCCGCTTGCCGAACTGCTTCTGGATGGTGTCCTGCTGGCCGCAGATCTCCTCGCGCTGCTGCTCGTACGAGAGCCCGGGCATGTAGCGGTGGTTGAGGGTGTGGTTGTTCAGGGTGACGCCCGCCGCCTGCATCTCCTTGAAGTAGGGGTAGTTGTCGCGTACGAGGTAGTCGCTGAGGAACGCCGTGTACGGGATCTTCAGCTCCCGCATCATCCTGATGAACTCGGGGTCCTTCTCGGCCCCGTCGTCCACGGTCAGGAAGACGACCTTGTCCTCGGTCGGGACGGTGGTGAAGACCGGGGGGAGTTCGTCCTGGTCCTCGACCTCGAAGCCCTCGCGGGTGGTGATCTCGGGCTTCGTCTTCGGCGCGGCGGGGGCCAGGAGCGGCGGCTTGGCCAGCCGCCACTTCTTCGCGGCGGCGATCCGGGCCTGCTGGGCGGCCTTGAGCTCCTCGGCCGGATTGGCGAGCGCGCCCGCCGCGCCGCCCGCCTCGGCGGCGCCGGGCTTGCCCTTGGCCGGCTTGGCGGGCTCCGCGGAGCCGCAGCCCGTGCCCAGGGCGGCGACGAGCAGTGCGGCCAGGGCCACCCCGTACCGGCCGCGCGGGCGTCCCGCGAGCCGGTGACCAAACTGCGCAGTATTTCCCTTTTGTCGTACAAGCTGCATAGCAGCGGATCCTCGCACCGCGCGGCGCCGCGCCCCGGACGACACCACGGCCCGGGCCCTGCCTTCCACCGGCTGGCCCACAATGGAGCGGTGACTCCCGAAGACTTCGCCGCGCTCCTCACCCCCGAGGGCCGCGCTCTCCTCGACTCGCTCCGCGACCACGACCCCGCCCAGGAGCTCGCCGTGGCCACCCGGCTGCGCCGCGAGCACCCCGCCGGGCTGGTGTCGGCCGCGCTGGGGCAGGCCCGGTTGAGGCAGCGTGCGGTGGCGAAGTTCGGGGCCGAGGACGCGTTCCGCATGTACTTCACCCCGGGCGGCGGCGAGATGGCCACCCGCGCGGCGGTGGCCGCGTACCGCGCCGAGCGGCTCGCGGAGCTGGGCGTACGGAGCGTCGCGGACCTGTGCTGCGGGATCGGCGGGGACGCCCTGGCCCTGGCCCGGCGCGGGATCCGGGTCCTGGCCGTGGACCGCGACCCGCTGACGGTGGCCGTGGCCCGCGCCAACGCCGACGCGCTGAGGCTGGCGGACCTGATCGAGGTCCGCGAGGCCGATGTGACGGCGGTGGACGTGTCCTCCTGCGACGCCGTCTTCATCGACCCCGCGCGGCGGGGAGGGCGCGGCCGCGTCTTCGACCCGGAGGCGTACTCGCCCCCGCTGTCCTGGGCGGTGGAGACGGCCCGTGCGGCCCGGTACGCCGCCATCAAGATCGCGCCCGGGATCCCGCACGAGGCGGTCCCGGCCGAGGCCGAGGCCGAGTGGATCTCCGACCACGGGGACGTGAAGGAGGCCGTGCTGTGGTTCGGCACCGCCCCGGGGACGGTACGGGCCACCCTGCTGCCGGGGCCGCGCGGCCTGGAGACCGCCGAACCGCTGCCGGACCCGCAGGCCGGGCCGGTCGGACGCTGGCTGTACGAGCCCGACGGGGCCGTGATCCGCGCGCACCTGGTCGCGGAGGTGGCCGAGCAGCTGGCCGGCCGGCTGATCGACCCGACCATCGCGTACATCACCGCCGACGAACTGCGCGCGACGCCGTACGCGACGGCGTACGAGATCACGGACGTGCTGCCGTTCGGGCTGAAGAAGCTGAAGGCGCTGCTGCGCGAGCGGGAGGTCGGGATCCTGACGGTGAAGAAGCGGGGGTCCGCGATCGAGCCGGAGGAACTGCGCAAGAAGGTCAAGCCGCAGGGGCCGAACTCCGCGACGGTCTTCCTGACGCGGGTGGCGGGAGCCCCGTCGATGCTGATCGGCCACCCTTCCCCTGGCCGGGGGTGACGGGTCACGCTGCCGCGCCGCCGCGCAGGCGGCCCCGGGCTGCGCCCGGACTTTCCGGGGGCTCCGCCCCCGGACCCCTGCGCCTCACACGCCGGCGGGGCTGGATTCTGCCGACCGGCGCCGGCGGGGCTGGAACTCCGGGGCGGGGCCGTGCGTCCAGCGGTGGTGGGTGGCGGCCTTGGCCAGCCCCAGCAGGGCGGTGATCCACAGGATCATGCCGAATCCGGTGGAGAACGCCACCTCCCCGTACGTGTCCGTGCCCGGCCACGCCCCCGCAGCCGGCGCGAAGGCCAGCCAGAGCCCGGCCGCGCCCAGCGCCCCCGAGGCCGCCAGCCACACCAGGCTCCGCGCCGGGGCGCGCAGCCGGGCGTCCGCCTCGGGGTCCCGGCCCGCCAGGACCCAGGCGCACAGCAGCTGCCGCACCTCCCGCTCCCGCCGGGCGCCCCGCGCGAAGCAGAGCCCCGCGCCTCCCAGGACAGCCGGCCCGGCCACCGCGCAGACGGCGCCGGCGAGGTACCCGGGCGGCCCGCCGGCCGCGAAGGACGTCACGGCCAGCCCGACGAGGGCCCAGCCCAGCGCGAAGGCCGCCGCGACGCCCCAGAGCGCCAGCAGCCGCCCCAGGCCCATGCTGCGCCGGCTCAGCTCTTCGAGGAAACGCGCGCGGTCGGCCCGTACGGCGTCCTCGTCCAGCCACTCGCGCAGGTGCGCGGGCGGCGGCGGGGGCGGGAGCTCACGGCTGGGGGACATGGACATGACCCTAGCGGCGGCCCTTCGAGCTTCACCGCAGCCCGCCTCGACCACCGCCCCGACCGGAGCCTCAGGCCGCGCCCGTGGCCTCCACCGACTCGAACCGCCAGCGGTGCACCGCCCGGGTGATCAGGTCCGCGGCCGGCTCCGGCAGTTCGGGCAGCTCCGCCGCCAGGCCCTCGGGGGCGTCCCACCAGGTGATCACGAGCACCCGGTCGTGCGGGGCGCGCAGCACCTCGCGGCGCGCCGGCTCCCGGGCCAGGACCTGCGCCCGGGCCCATTCCAGGAGTTCGTTGCCCCGCCCGTCGGCCGCCCGGGCCTCCCACATCAGCGCGACGGTGCTCACGAGTAGAGGTTGTCCTTGCTGAGTTCGTGCACGTGGTCGTGGTCATGGCCGTGACCGTGCGGGTGGCCGTGCTCGGCGGACGTCCCCGGCACGTGCGGGTCGGTCACCGGCAGCGAGGAGTCGGCCGACAGGTCCCAGTCGGAGGCCGGCCGGTTGCGGCGGACCATCTCCGAGCCCAGCGCCGCGACCATCGCACCGTTGTCGGTGCACAGCTTGGGCCGCGGCACCCGCAGGATGATCCCCGCGTCGTCGCAGCGCTCCTGCGCGAGCGAGCGCAGCCGGGAGTTGGCCGCCACGCCGCCGCCGATCATCAGGTGGTCCACGCCCTCGTCCTTGCACGCGCGGATCGCCTTGCGCGTCAGCACGTCCACCACGGCCTCCTGGAAGGACGCCGCCACGTCGCGCACCGGCACCTCCTCGCCCGCCTTGCGCTTGGCCTCGATCCAGCGGGCCACCGCCGTCTTGAGGCCGGAGAAGGAGAAGTCGTACGCCGCGTCGCGCGGCCCCGTCAGACCGCGCGGGAAGTGGATCGCCGTGGGATCGCCCTCGCGGGCGAGCCGGTCGATGACCGGACCGCCCGGGAAGCCCAGCTGGAGCACGCGGGCGATCTTGTCGAAGGCCTCGCCGGCGGCGTCGTCGATGGTCGCGCCCAGCGGCCGGACGTCGCTGGTGATGTCGGGGGCCAGCAGCAGCGAGGAGTGCCCGCCGGAGACCAGCAGCGCCATGGTCGGCTCGGGCAGCGGCCCGTGCTCCAGCTGGTCGACGCAGATGTGGGAGGCCAGGTGGTTCACCCCGTACAGCGGCTTGCGGAGCGCGTACGCGTACGCCTTCGCCGCCGAGACGCCCACGAGCAGGGCGCCCGCGAGGCCCGGACCCGCCGTGACCGCGATGCCGTCGAGGTCGCGGGCGCTGACCCCGGCCTCCTTCAGCGCGCGCTCGATGGTGGGGACCATCGCCTCCAGGTGCGCGCGGGAGGCCACTTCGGGCACGACCCCGCCGAAGCGGGCGTGCTCGTCGACGCTCGACGCGACCGCGTCGGCCAGCAGGGTGGTGCCGCGGACGACGCCGACGCCGGTCTCGTCGCAGGAGGTCTCGATGCCGAGGACGAGCGGTTCGTCAGCCATTGCTCTCACTGCTCTCAGGGTTTTCGGTTCTGGTCTGTGCCGGGTCGGTCAGGCGCATCACGAGCGCGTCGACGTTGCCGGGCTGGTAGTAGCCGCGCCGGAAGCCGATCGGCTCGAAGCCGAACCGCTCGTAGAGCCGCTGGGCGCGGGTGTTGTCCACGCGGACCTCCAGCAGCACCTCGGCGCACTCGAAGGCGGTCGCGGCGCGCAGCAGGTCGGTGAGCAGCCGGGCGCCGAGGCCGGTGCCCCACTGGTCCTTGGCGGCCGCGATGGTCTGTACGTCGCCGAGGTCGCCCGCGGCGGCCAGTCCGGCGTAGCCGACGAGGCGTCCGGTGCCCGGCTCTTCGGCGACGACGTAGCGGCGGGTGGCCGCGGGGCCGCGCGCGTGGGCGAGCTCGGACCAGAACATCCCGGCCGACCAGGCGTCGTCGGGGAAGAGCTCGTGTTCCAGCTCCAGCACCGGTTCGATGTCCCACCAGCGCATCTCGCGGAGCACCGTGGTCGGGGCGGTCACTGCGGGGTGACCACCTTGTAGTTCTTGGGCACCTGCGCGTCGGGGCGGCGCAGGTAGAGGGGGGTCGGAGGCATGCCCTCGGCGTTTTCGAACGCCGCCCCGGCCGCCAGCCGTTCCGCGGCCAGCGCAGCCAGCGCCGCGGCCGACTGGTGCTCGGGGCCGCGCGCGTCCGGGAAGACGTCCGGGTACAGCGCGGCGCCCTGGCCCACCGCCGGGAGGCCGGCGACGCGGTCGGCGATGTCGGCCGGGCGGTCCACGGCGGGCTCGCCGACGCGGGTGCGCGGGTCCTCGTACCGCGCCCAGTAGACCTCCTTGCGCCGGGCGTCGGTGGCGACGGTGAAGGGGCCCTCGATCCCGGCGGCCCCGGCGGCGTACGCGAGCCCGTCGAGGGTGCACAGTCCGTGCACCGGGACGCCGAGGACGGCGGCGAAGGTGGAGGCGGTGACGAGGCCGACGCGCAGCCCGGTGTAGGGGCCGGGGCCGACGCCGACGACGATGCCGGTGACGGCTTCGAGCTTCACCCCGGCCTCGGCGAGGACGCGGTCCACGGAGGGCAGCAGCAGCTCTCCGTGGCGGCGGGCGTCGACCTGGTTCGACTCGGCGAGCACGGACTCCCCGTCGTGCAGGGCGACGGTGACGGCGGGCGTGGCGGTATCTACGGCGAGCAAGAGCACGCGAACAGCCTACGACTCCTCGGACCCGGGGCCTTGCGGCCGGTCGGGGCGGGGACCGGCTGCTACCTTTCGACCGGGTACTCAGCCACGTTCGGCAGAGAGTTCGACAACGCAGGCGCGGAGAGGTGGAGCAAGGTGGCACGCAGCAGCTCGGGAATCGTGGCCGGGCTCACGGTGGCGGCGCTCGCCGCGATCGGCTTCCTCGGCTACCAGGCCTCCGCGACGGCGCCGGCGCTCCCCGCGAAGCCGGGCGCACACGCTCCGGCCGCACCCCAGGCGCAGGCCCCGGCGAAGCAGGACCCGGCCAAGCCCGCGGCGGTGCCGGCCGACTCCGGGACCGGGATGCGGGTCGTCTACTCGGTGTCGCAGAAGCGGGTGTGGCTGGTCACGGAGGACGGCAAGGAACCGCGGACGTTCACGGTGATGCCGAGCACGGTGCACCCGGCGCCGGGCAGCTACCTGGTCGGCTCGCGCGCGGGCACGGTCACCGGCACGGACGGGGTGCCGATCGAGCACGTCGTGCGGTTCGCGAGCACGGACGGGATCGCGATCGGCTTCAGCGCCCGCGTGGACGGTTCGATGCCGGAGCCGGACCTCTCGAAGAAGACGGGCGGCATCCGCATGTCGCGCGCGGACGGCGACGCGGTCTGGGCCTTCGCGACGATCGGCGCGAAGGTCGTGGTCGTCGCCTGACGCCGGCCCGGGGCCTTCCCGGGACGTGGCCCTCGTCCCCCTGCGGGGATGTCCCGCGCCGCGCAACGCACCACGCCGAGACACGACACCACCCGGGGTGATTCACCCGAACGCGGTACCGGGAGGCGGTGTCAGGCCGCTTCCGAATCCGGGGCGGCCCGCTCCGCGTCCGTCCCGGGCCCGGCCCCCGCTTCCGGTTCGGACTCCGCGCGCGCCGGCGGCGTGGACACCGCCGTGGCGGCCACGCCCGCCGCGAGCAGGGCCCGCATGGACACGACGGGCGCTCGCTCTGCTCCTGCTGCCGACATGGCTGCCTCCTGAGACCCGGGACGCCGTACTTAGGCACACCTAACCAGCGCTCGATACCATGTCATCACGCGAGCCGGGGCCGGCGCAATATCTTCCCGACGAGTTGTCGGTACGTCGTCGGGAAGACGCCCGGAAGCCGTCCCCGCCCCGTCGCTCCGGCGCCGGACGGGCCCGGGCCCCGGGCGCGGCCGCTACCGCGCCGCGGAGAGCGCCGTCAGCTCCGCGTCGGCCCACCGCGCCCCCACGCCGCGCAGCACGACCTCGCGCACGTCGTCCAGGACCTCCTCGTGGCCGACCGCGCGCCCGATGACCACGTGCAGCCGGTCGTCCGACAGTTCCTCGACCTTGCCGTCGCCCCACTCCACGACGACCACGGACTCGGGCAGGGAGACGTCGAGGTCCAGGTCCTCCATCTCCTCGAGCCCGCCGCCGAGCCGGTACGCGTCCACGTGCACCAGCGGCGGACCGTCGCCCAGGGACGGGTGCACCCGGGCGATCACGAAGGTCGGCGAGGTCACGGCCCCGCGCACGCCCAGCCCCTCCCCCAGTCCCCGCGTCAGGGTGGTCTTGCCCGCGCCGAGTTCGCCGGTCAGCAGGACCAGGTCGCCCGGGCGCAGCAGGGCGGCGATCCTGCGGCCCAGCTCCTGCATGGAGGCGGGCGAGTCGACGGTGATCAGGGTTTCTGCGGCGGCCTCGGCCAGGGCCTCAGCGGCCGGGCTGCGCGGCGCTTCCCGCGGTACTTCTTCCATGTCCCCCAACGTTAGCCGCTGCGGGGACGGCTCCGGTGCGCGCCAGGAGGCCGGTGAGCAGCCCGGTCACGAGGTCGGGGCGCTCCAGCATCATCAGGTGCCCGGTGTCCTCCAGCACCGCCAGCTCGGCGGCCGGCAGCGCCTCCTTGATGCTCACGCTGTGCGCCGCCGGGATGATCATGTCCCGGTCGCCGGCGACGACGGTGACGGGGATGCCCGCGAAGTGCTGGAGGGCGGCGCTCTTGTCGTGGATCTGGAAGGCCGGGTAGAACTCGGCGACCACGTCGATCGGGGTCGCCTCGATCAGCCGCTCGGCGAAGCGCGCCACACCGGGATCCACGTCCCGGGAGCCGAACGAGTACATCTTGATCATGCCGGCGAAGAGGTCGGCGGTGGCCCGGCGGCCCTTCTCCACCAGCTCGGCCTGCGTGCCGAGCGCCTTGAGCACGCCGGGCAGCAGGCGGCGCACCGCGCCCTGCCCGAGGGAGGGCAGCCCGTACGTCACCTCGTCGAGCCGGCCGCTGGAGGTGCCGATCAGCGCCACCCCGAGGACGCGGTCGCGCACCAGCTCGGGGAACTGCTCGGCGAAGGCCATGACGGTCATGCCGCCCATGGAGTGGCCGACGAGGACGAGGGGGCCCTCGGGCGCGGCGGCGTCGATGACGGCCTTCAGGTCGCGGCCGAGCTGCTCGATGGTCACCGGTTCGCCGTCGGCCTGGGCCAGGCCCCGCGCGCTGCGGCCGTGGCTGCGCTGGTCCCAGTACACGGAGCGGACCACTCCGCGCAGGGCGGCGCGCTGGAAGTGCCAGGAGTCCTGGGCGAGGCAGTAGCCGTGGCAGAAGACGACGGTGGCCCCGGCCGCACCCTTGCGCCGCAGCCGGTGCTCCTCGCCGTCCTCGGGCAGCTCGTCGACCTCGTAGTGGAGCTCGGTGCCGTCCTCGGCGCGGCAGCCGCCCTCGGTGCCGCGCAGCGAGCCGTAGTCCCCTGCGGCGTCCAGCGCCAGGCGCGCCTTCATCCGGATGCCGCGCCCCACGGTGATCCGCTCGACCGCGACACCGGCCGCGGCGCCCGCCGCCAGCACGCCGATGGCGGCGCCGGCCCAGCCCGCCTTGCGCCAGTTCTCGCTCACGACGTCGCCGTCCTCACTCAGGCCGTCACTGCCGGGTCAGCCGCCGAGGTACACCCGGGGGACCCGGCTTCCGATACGGGTGACGATCTCATACGCGATCGTGTGTGCCGCTTGAGCCCAGTCCTCGGCGGTCGGCTCGCCGCGCTCGGCGTCCCCGAAGAGGACCGCCTCGTCACCGGCTTCGGCGCTGTCCTCGCCGAGGTCCACGACGAACTGGTCCATGGCGATCCGCCCGGCGGCCTGCCGGACCTTGCCGCCCACGAGCACCGGACCGCGGCCGGAGGCGTTGCGCGGGACGCCGTCGGCGTAGCCGGCGGGGACGAGCGCGAGGTGCGTCTCGGACTCGGTGACGTAGTGGTGGCCGTAGCTGACGCCGTGCCCGGCGGGGACCGTCTTGACCAGCGCGAGGGAGGCCTTGAGGGTCATGGCGGGGCGCAGTCCGAGCTGGGCGGGGGTGCCGAGTTCGGGCGAGGGGGAGACGCCGTAGACGGCGATCCCGGTGCGCACCAGGTCGAAGTGGCTCTCGGGGAGGGTGAGCGTCGCGGGCGAGTTGGCGATGTGCCGGACCTCGGGGTCGACGCCCTCCTTCTCCGCGTAGGCCAGCATGTCGCGGAAGGCGTCGAGCTGGAGCCGGATGGAGGGGTGGCCGGGCTCGTCGGCGCAGGCGAAGTGGGACCAGACGCCGGTGACCTGGACGGTGCCCTCGGCCTGCGCGGCGACGGCCGCGCCGACCAGCTCGGCCCAGTCGGCGGGCTGGCAGCCGTTGCGGCCGAGGCCGGTGTCGGCCTTGAGCTGGATCCGGGCACTGCGGCCGGCCGCGCGGGCCGCGGCCCGGACCTCGTCCAGGGCCCACATCCCGCTGACGGACACGTCGACGTCGGCCTCGACGGCCTCCCGCCAGGGCCCGCCGGGGGTCCAGAGCCAGCACATGACCCGGCCCTCGATACCGGCGTCGCGCAGGGCGAGCGCCTCCTCGGGGGTGGCGGTGCCGAGCCACGTGGCACCGGCCTCCTGGGCTGCGCGGGCGCACTGGACGGCACCGTGCCCGTAGGCGTTCGACTTGACGACGGCCATCAGCTCGGCCCGGGGTGCCCGCGCGCGCAGGGCGCGCACGTTCTCCCGTACCGCGTCAAGATCGATCTCGGCGTACACGCGCATCGGTGTCTCGTTCATCGCCCACAGTCTCTCAGAAGCCTCCCCGAGCCCCTGAGCTGCCTGGCGGCAGCACCCCAACCAAGCCCCCGCCCGGGCGGCGGCCGAACCGGCCCCACCGAGGTTCGAGGCGGCCCCGGGGAACGGGCGGAGGGCGGGCCGGGGGTCAGGCACGCCCGGCGGCCGCCTGCCGGGGTCGGAGGCCCGGCCCGTGGGGGAGCCCGCGCGGCGGCGGCCCGCCGGGGTTCCGGGCGCGGGGGTCCGGGGGGGAGCCCCCGGTGAACGGGCGCGGAACAAGACCGCGCGGCGGCCGCCCGCCGGGGGCCGAGGCCCGGGGGTCCGGGCGGAGGGCGGGGCGGGGGGCAGGCCCGCGCGGCGGCCGCCCCGCCGGGGGTCGAGGCCCGGGGCCCGCGGGGAAGCCCGCGCGGCGGGCCCGGCCCGCCGGGGTCAGGCCCGCACCGAACGCCACGCCTCCGGCAGCGCGGCGGCCACCTCCTGCGCCACCACCGGCGCCCCGTCCGCCGCGAACCGCCCGGCCAGCCCGTGCAGGTAGGCGGCGACCGACCCCGCGTCGACCCCCGACAGCCCGCCCGCCAGCAACGCCCCCGCCAGCCCGGACAGCACGTCCCCGCTCCCGGCGGTGGCCAGCCAGGGCGTACCCGTCGCATTGACCCGTACGACCCCGCCGGAGGCGACCAGCGTCGTCGAGCCCTTGAGCAGCACCGCCGCCCCGTACCGCCCGGCCAGCTCCCGTACGGCGGCCAGCCGCCCCGCCTCCACCGACTCCCTCGGCACCCCCAGCAGCGCCGCCGCCTCCCCCGCGTGCGGCGTCAGCAGGGTCGCCGCGCGGCGTCCGCGCACCACCGCCGGGTCCAGCCCGCGCAGCCCGTCCGCGTCCACCAGCACCGGCACGTCCCGGTCCGCCAGGGCCCGTTCGACGTCGGCCGCCCGCGCGGACCCCAGTCCCGGGCCGACCACCCAGGCCTGCACCCGCCCCCGCCCGACCAGCACCTCCGGGTGGCGGGCCAGCACGGCGTCCACCGCCGGGCCCACGTACCGCACCGCGCCCGCGCCGCCGCGCAGCGCCCCCGCCACGGCGAGCACGGCCGCGCCCGGGTACTGCTCCGACCCGGCGACGACCCCGACCACGCCCCGCCGGTACTTGTCGCTCGACGCCGCCGGCACCGGCAGCAGCCCCGCCACGTCGGCGTGCTGGAGGGCCTCCATCTCCGCGGACTCCGGCAGGTCCAGGCCGATGGGCACGAGCCGCACGGCGCCCGCCCGCGAGGCCCCCGGGTCGGTCAGCAGCCCCGGCTTGTACGCCCCGAAGGTGACCGTCACGTCGGCCGACACCGCCGGGCCCGCCACCTCCCCGGTGTCCGCGTCCACCCCGCTGGGCAGGTCGACGGCGACGACGAGCGCCCCCGCCGGGACCGCCCGGGCCAGGGCGGCCGCCGCCGGCCGCAGCCCGCCCCGGCCGCCGATCCCGACCAGCCCGTCCAGTACGAGGTCCGCCCGCGCGGGTACCGACTCCGCGAGCCGTCCCCCGGCGGCCCGCAGCGCGGCCAGCCCGCCGGGGTGGATCCGCGCCGGGTCCATCGGCACCGCCGTCACCCCGGCCCCGCGCCGCGCCAGCCGCGCGCCCGCGTACAGCGCGTCGCCGCCGTTGTCCCCGGGCCCGGCCAGCACCACCACGCGGGAGCCGTAGACCCGGCCCCGGCGGCGCGCCAGCAACTGCGCGCACACGGCGGCCAGTCCGGCCGCCGCCCGGGCCATCAGGGCGCCCTCCGGCAGCCGTGCCATCAGCTCGCGCTCGGCGGCCCGTACGGTCTCCACGCTGTAAGCAGTACGCATGCCCCCAGCCTGCCCCACGACGGGGCCGCTCCCCGGGCGGTGCCCGGTCCGGGCGCGGTGGCGGCGTCAGCCCTCGGCGATGACCACCGCCGAGGCGACGCCGGCGTCGTGGCTCAGCGAGATGTGCCAGGACTTCACGCCGAGCGCCCGGGCCCGGGCCTCGACCGTCCCGGACACCCGCAGCCGGGGCTGCCCGGAGTCCTCCACGTACACCTCGGCGTCGGTCCACAGCAGCCCGGCCGGCGCGCCAAGGGCTTTGGCCAGGGCTTCCTTGGCCGCGAACCGGGCGGCGAGCGAGGCGGTTCCGCGCCGCTCGCCGCTCGGCAGGGTCAACTCGGAGTCGACGAAGAGACGCCGGGCCATCTGCGGCGTCCGCTCCAGCGCCGCGCCGAACCGCTCGATCTCGGCCACGTCAATCCCCACACCGACGATCACAACAACAACCCCAGCCCCTATTCCACGGTCACCGACTTGGCGAGGTTACGCGGCTGGTCGACCTCGTTGCCCCGCGCCGTCGCCAGTTCGCACGCGAACACCTGGAGCGGCACCGTCGCCACCAGCGGCTGGAGCAGCGTCGGCGTCACCGGGATCCGGATCAGGTGGTCGGCGTACGGGACCACGGCCTCGTCGCCCTCCTCCGCGATGACGATGGTCCGCGCCCCGCGCGCCCGGATCTCCTGGATGTTCGAGACGATCTTGTCGTGCAGGACCGAGCGCCCGCGCGGCGACGGTACGACGACCACCACCGGCAGGTCCTTCTCGATCAGCGCGATCGGCCCGTGCTTGAGCTCGCCCGCCGCGAAGCCCTCGGCGTGCATGTACGCCAGCTCCTTGAGCTTGAGCGCGCCCTCCAGCGCCACCGGATACCCGACGTGGCGGCCCAGGAACAGCACGGTGTCCTTGTCGGCGAGCGAGCGCGCCAGGGCCCGTACCGGCTCCATGGTCTCCAGTACGGTGTCCACCGCCGCGGCGATGTCCGACAGCTCCCGGACCACCGCCTGGATCTCGTCGCCCCACTTCGTGCCCCGCACCTGCCCCAGGTACAGCGCGACGAGGTAGCAGGCGACCAGCTGCGTCAGGAACGCCTTGGTGGAGGCGACGGCCACCTCCGGACCGGCGTGCGTGTACAGCACGGCGTCCGATTCGCGGGGGATGGTCGAGCCGTTCGTATTGCAGACGGCCAGCACCCGGGCGCCCTGCTCGCGCGCGTGCCGCAGCGCCATCAGGGTGTCCATGGTCTCGCCGGACTGCGAGATCGCGATCACCAGCGTCCGCTGGTCCAGGATCGGGTCGCGGTAGCGGAACTCGCTGGCCAGCTCCGTCTCGCACGGGATGCGGGTCCAGTGCTCGATGGCCAGCTTCGCGATCATGCCCGCGTGGTACGCCGTACCGCAGGCCACGATCACGACCTTGTCGACCTCGCGGAGCACCGAGGCGGGGATGCGCACCTCGTCCAGGGTCAGCAGGCCGCTTGCGTCGATCCTGCCCAGGAGGGTGTCGGCGACAGCCTTCGGCTGCTCGGCGATCTCCTTGAGCATGAAGTAGTCATAGCCCCCCTTCTCGGCCGCCGAGGCGTCCCAGTCCACGTGGTACGCCCGCACGGTCGCGGGCGCACCGTCGAAGCCGGTCACCGTGACCCCGTCGCGGCGGAGTTCGACGACCTGGTCCTGCCCCAGCTCGATCGCGGACCGGGTGTGGGCGATGAACGCGGCCACGTCCGAGGCGAGGAAGTTCTCGCCCTCTCCAACGCCCACCACCAGCGGGGAGTTCCGGCGCGCGCCGACCACCACGTCCGGTTCGTCGGCGTGCACCGCGACCAGCGTGAACGCGCCCTCCAGCCGCCTGCACACCTGCCGCATGGCCGCCGCGAGCCGCCCGCCCCCGCCCCCGGCGCCGGCGCCCGCGCCCGCCACCGTCCCGAACTGCTCGGCCAGCAGGTGCGCCACCACCTCGGTGTCCGTCTCGGACTCCAGCCGGTGCCCGCGCTCGGCCAGTTCGGCGCGCAGCTCGGCGAAGTTCTCGATGATGCCGTTGTGCACGACCGCCACCCGCCCGGAGTTGTCCAGGTGGGGGTGGGCGTTGACGTCGGTGGGCCCGCCGTGGGTCGCCCACCGGGTGTGCCCGAGCCCGGTGGAGCCGGCCGGCAGCGGCCGACTGACCAGTTCCTTCTCCAGGTTGACCAGCTTTCCGGCTTTCTTGGCGCTGGCGAGGGCGCCGTCGGCGAGCACGGCGATCCCGGCCGAGTCGTAGCCGCGGTACTCGAGCCGCTTCAGTCCGGCGATGACCACATCGAGCGCAGACTGCGCTCCTACGTAACCCACAATTCCGCACATAGGCGGCAGCGTACGCCGTGCCCGGCCGCACGCCGCGTACCCGAACAAGACGAAAACCCCGCCCCGGTGAATCCACCGGGGCGGGGTTGACGCCGTTTTCGAACGATCCGTTCGACGTGTCCTCAGCCGAGCTTGCGCAGCTGCGCCTCGACCACGGGAGCCGCGAGCTCGGCCGCTCCGGAGGCCCGGCCGGCCACCAGGTTGGCGAGGGTGCCGCCCTTGCGCACCACCATGAGCTCGGTGGCGTACTGCTCGCCGTCGCGCTCGGCCTCGACCGTGTACGCGAGTGCCTCGTCACCGCCGTGCGCGGCGTGCGCGAGGACCCGGGTGACCCGGACGGTCTCCCCGTTCGCCGTCACCGAGTAGCCCGTGCCGCACGCCTCCCCCGCGGCCCGCACCCCGGCGAAGTGCCCGCCGGCGGTGTCCCCCGCGTACGAGCCGAGGGTCACCACGGTCACGGTCGAGCTGGCCGCGTCCAAGGCGGCCGCCCGCTTCTGCGGCTCCGGGGCGTCCTGCGGCAGCGGCGCCGGCACGGCGACCACCGACGCCTTGGCCCAGCCGGTCCGCCCGGCCGGCAGGTAGCCGGTCGCGGCGTAGGCCAGTTCCCGGCACTCGGGCCGGTCCACGCTCACCGGGGCGCCGTCCGCGCCCTCGGGGCTGACCTTGTGGTCGGCCAGGTCCCCCGGCGCCAGGATCAGCCGGGACGGGAGCTCGTGCGCCCTGCCCTTCGAGGCGTGCTCGGCCGCCCCGGAGGGCGACTCGGCCGCCGGTACGATCTCCAGGACCAGGCCGGGCCGGGCGGTCCCGCATCCGGTGGCGAGCAGGGCCAGGGTCAGCCCGGAGACGGCCGAGGCGCCCAGTGCGGCCGCGCGCCGCGCGCGGGCCCCGCTCATCCGAGCTTCTTGGCCTGCGCCTCCACGACCGCCTTGGGCTGGGCGGCCTCACCGGTCACGTTCATCGCGTAGAAGGTGGCCAGGGTGTCGCCCTTGCGCACGACCACGAACTGCATCGTGGCCTTGTCCCCGTCCTTCAGGTCCATCACGGTGTTGTAGGCGAGGGACTCGTCCCCGGCGGTGACCGCGGCGGAGGACCCCACCTTCTCGATCTTGGTGGACTCGGTGCCCTGGGTGACCGTGTAGCCACCCGCACAGGCCGTGGTCGCGGCCTTCAGCGCGCCGAAGGCCTCCTGGGCACCCTTGTCGTCGTACGAGGCGAGACCGACCGAGGTACGGGTCACGGCCAGGCCGCCCTTGAGCGCGTCCAGCTTGTCCTCCACCGACGCGCCCTCGGCCGGCTTCTTCGGCTTCTCCGTGGCGGCGACGGTCGCGGTGCCGGCCGGCTTGCCGAGCGGCACGAGGGTCTGGAGCTGGACCAGCGGCTTGCACTCGGCCTTGTCGGGGGTGGCGTTCTGCTCGGCCCCGGCCTTCGCGGCCGCGTCCGGCTCCACCTTGTGCTCGGGCAGGTCGGCCTGCGTGACCAGCAGCGGCGCCAGCTCCGCGGCCGACTTCCCCTTGGCCGCGGCCGCCGCCGGCGCGGACGCGGACTGCTTCGGGTCCGCCTTGCCGCCGGCCTCGGCACCCGAGTCACCCGAGCCCGAACCGCAGGCGGTGGCCAGCAGGGTCAGGGACAGGGCCGACACGGTCAGGACGGCACGACGGACGGCAGTGGTACGCACGAACAATCTCCCCCATGAACAACAGAACGCCGTCAGGACGCAGGTCGGCGCCGCGGCGACGAACAATCTACGGCCCGATCGATCACACGAGCGGGTTTTCGGGCGAACGGGCGGAATCGTGATGCGCACGAGACCGGGCAGGCCTCCGATCGATACGTACGCGTGCACAACCGGTCCCGCCCCTGCCACCTGCGCTTCCCCCCGCGGTCACCGCCACGTGACCGACCCCACCACCCACGAGCGGCCCCGAGCCCCGACAATGGCGGTGTGATCACCTCGCCGACGCGTTGTACGCCGGACCGCGCAACGGAGCGTCCCGGCCCCCGCCGGGCCCATGACGCCTCCCCGTACGTCGACCTCACCCGGGCGGAGTGGAGCGCCCTGCGCGAGCGGACGCCGCTGCCCCTGACCGCCGAGGAGGTCGAGCGGCTGCGCGGCCTCGGCGACGTCATCGACCTCGACGAGGTGCGGGACGTGTACCTGCCG
The DNA here is from genome assembly GCF_040651895.1 of Streptomyces sp. NPDC048352. Lineage (NCBI taxonomy): Bacteria > Bacillati > Actinomycetota > Actinomycetes > Kitasatosporales > Streptomycetaceae > Streptomyces > Streptomyces sp. NPDC048352. The sequence goes on along the minus strand of NZ_JBEZKZ010000020.1, from coordinate 78,427 downwards.
CTCTCCCGCCTGCTCAACCTGTACGTCGGCGCCACCAGCAACCTGCGCGGCACCGTGAACACCTTCCTCGGCGACGCGGCCAACGGCCACGGCGCCCAGCCGGGCACCCCCTTCGTGATAGGCGTCGCCGGCTCCGTCGCCGTCGGCAAGTCCACGGTCGCGCGTCTGCTCCAGGCGCTCCTGGCCCGCTGGCCGGAGCACCCCCGCGTCGAGCTGGTCACCACGGACGGCTTCCTGTACCCGATGAAGGAGCTCCAGCGCAGGGGCCTGACCTCCCGCAAGGGCTTCCCCGAGTCCTACGACCGGCGGGCGCTCACCCGCTTCGTCGCCGACATCAAGGCGGGCAAGGACGAGGTGCGGGCCCCGGTCTACTCCCACCTGATCTACGACATCGTGCCCGGCGAGGAGCTCGTCGTACGCCGCCCGGACATCCTCATCGTCGAGGGCCTCAACGTCCTCCAGCCCGCCCTGCCCGGCAAGGACGGCCGCACCCGCGTCGGGCTCGCGGACTACTTCGACTTCAGCGTGTACGTGGACGCGCGCCCCGAGGACATCGAGCGCTGGTACCTCAACCGGTTCCGGAAGCTGCGCGAGACCGCGTTCCAGAACCCCTTCTCCTACTTCCGCAAGTACACCCAGGTCTCCGAGGAGGAGGCCCTGGAGTACGCGCAGACGATGTGGCGGACCATCAACAAGCCCAACCTGCTGGAGAACGTGGCCCCCACCCGCGGCCGGGCCACCCTCGTCGTCCGCAAGGGCCCCGACCACAAGGTGCAGAAACTGAGCCTGCGCAAGCTCTAGCACTAGGGTGCGGCCATGCTGCATCTGAGGATGATCACCCCGCCCCACCTCACCGAGGAGGTGGTGGGACTGGTCGAGCGGACGGTCGGGACCACCCACCTGGTCGTGCTCGCCGGCGCCTCCCGCGACCCCGTGGGCGACCTGGTGCTGTGCGACGTGGCGCGCGAGGCGGCCGACGAGCTGCTGCACGGGATGCGCTCCCTCGGCATCGACGAGAGCGGGTCCATCGCCGTCGAGAACATCGACCTGTCCATCTCCCGGCACGCCGACGCGGCGGAGGAGGAGGCGCCGGGCGAGGCCGCCGACGCGGTGATCTGGGAGCAGCTCGCGGAGTCGACCCACGAGGAGTCGACCCTGACGATCACCTACAGCGTCTTCATGGTCGTCGCCACGATGATCGCGGCCTGCGGCGTGGTCCTGGACAACGCGATCCTGATCGTCGGCGCGATGGCCGTCGGCCCCGAGTTCGGCCCGCTCGCGGGGATCTGCACCGGTCTGGTGCGGCGCGCCCCGAAGGATGCGTGGCGCTCGCTGGTGGCGCTGCTGGTCGGCTTCGCCGCGGCGATCGTGGGGACGACCCTGTTCAGCCTGGCGATGGACGCGCTCGGGCTGTTCCACCCGGGCATACTCGACAAGGCGCGGCCGAACACCAGCTTCATCTGGCAGCCCGACCCGTTCTCGTTCGTCGTGGCGGTGCTCGCCGGCGTGGCCGGGATGCTGTCGCTGACGTCGGCGAGGGCCGGGGCGCTGGTGGGCGTGGCGATCTCGGTGACCACCGTCCCGGCCGCCGCGAACGCGGCCGTGGCGCTCAGCTACGGGGAGTTCGCCCAGATGTGGGGCTCGGCCGAGCAGCTCCTGCTGAACCTGCTCGGCATCATCGTCGCCGGCTCGCTGACCCTGATCGGCTGGAAGCTGCTGTGGCGCACCCAGCAGCCACGGATGAGCCGGCTGCCGGGTACGCCACGGAGGAAAATGATCGACTAGCCGAGGGCCGACTTCACGACGTCGGCGAGCCTGCCGGCGACCGCGCGGGCCTGCTCGATGTCGGCGGCCTCCACCATCACCCGTACGAGCGGCTCCGTACCGGACGGACGCAGCAGCACCCGGCCGGTGGCTCCCAGCTCGCGCTCGGCGTCGGAGACGGCCGCGGCCAGCTCGCCGGAGGTGGCGACGCGGGACTTGTCCACGTCCGGGACGTTGATCAGGATCTGCGGCAGCCGCTGCATGACCCCGGCCAGATCGGCCAGCGGGCGGCCGGTGGCCGCGACCCGTGCCGCGAGCATCAGGCCGGTCAGGGTGCCGTCGCCGGTGGTCGCGTGGTCGAGGATGATCACGTGGCCGGACTGCTCGCCGCCCAGGGCGTAGCCGTGCTCCTTCATCGACTCCAGGACGTACCGGTCGCCGACGCCGGTCTGTACGACCTGGATGCCCTCGGCCTCCATGGCCAGCTTGAAGCCCAGGTTCGACATGACGGTGCCGACCACGGTGTTCTCCCGCAGTCCGCCCGCCTCGCGCATGGCGAGCGCCAGCACCGCGAGGATCTGGTCGCCGTCGACCTCGGCGCCGGTGTGGTCCACCGCCAGGCAGCGGTCGGCGTCCCCGTCGTGGGCGATGCCGAGGTCGGCGCCGTGCTCGACCACGGCCTGCTTCAGCAGGTCGAGGTGGGTGGAGCCGCAGCCGTCGTTGATGTTCAGGCCGTCGGGCTCGGCGCCGATCGTGACGACCTCCGCGCCCGCCCGGGCGAAGGCCTCGGGCGAGACGTAAGCGGCCGCGCCGTGGGCCTCGTCCAGGACGACCTTCAGGCCGTCGAAGCGGTTGGGCAGGACCCCGATGAGGTGGGCGACGTACTTGTCGAAGCCCTCGTCGTAGTCGGAGACCCGGCCGACGCCGGAGCCGGTGGGGCGCTGCCAGGGCGCGCCCGTGCGGTGCTCCTCGTACACGGATTCGATGCGGTCCTCGAGGTCGTCGGCGAGTTTGTGGCCGCCGCGCGCGAAGAACTTGATGCCGTTGTCCGGCATGGCGTTGTGGCTCGCGGAGAGCATCACGCCGAGGTCGGCGCCCAGCGCACCGGTGAGATACGCCACCGCCGGGGTGGGCAGCACACCGACGCGCAGGACGTCCACGCCGGCGCTGGCGAGGCCCGCGACGACCGCGGCTTCCAGGAACTCGCCCGACGCGCGGGGGTCCCGGCCGACCACCGCGGTGGCGCGGTGCCCCTCGAAGGTGCCCGCCTCGGCCAGTACGTGTGCGGCCGCCACGGAGAGGCCGAGCGCGAGCTCCGCCGTCAGATCCGCGTTGGCGACGCCGCGTACACCGTCCGTCCCGAAGAGTCGTCCCACTGTTGTCCTCCCGAGTTCACACTTCGCTTGTGACCGCTAGTGACAGGTATGTGCCGCTTATGGCGGTAAACGAACCGCCCCGGCAGCACAGAGAGTGCTGCCGGGGCGGTTTCGTTGCAGAACAGCAGGCGCAGATTAACGCTTGCTGTACTGCGGAGCCTTACGGGCCTTCTTGAGACCGGCCTTCTTGCGCTCGACCGCACGGTCGTCGCGGGAGAGGAAGCCGGCCTTCTTCAGCGCCGGGCGGTTGTTGTCCACGTCCGCCTCGTTCAGCGCGCGGGCCACGCCGAGGCGCAGGGCGCCGGCCTGACCGGAGACGCCGCCACCCGAGATGCGGGCGATGACGTCGTAGCGGCCGTCAAGCTCGAGGAGCTTGAAGGGCTCGTTGACTTCCTGCTGGTGCACCTTGTTGGGGAAGTAGTCCTCAAGGGTGCGACCGTTGATCTTCCACTTGCCGGTGCCCGGAACGATCCGGACGCGGGCGATGGCGTTCTTGCGACGGCCCAGGCCGGCGGCCGGCTGCGGGTCGCCGAAGCGGCCGGCAAGGGACTCGGAGGTGTAGTCGCCCTCGACGGCGACGTCCGACTCGGTGGTGTACTCCTCGACGCCCTCGAACTCGTCGACGGGGGTCTCGGCGGTGGTCTCGGCCACGATGCTCCTCAGAATTTTCTACGTCTTAGGGGGTGGCCGGAACTACTGCGCGACCTGGGTGATCTCGAACGGCACCGGCTGCTGGGCAGCGTGGGGGTGCTGGTCGCCCGAGTAGACCTTCAGCTTCGAGAGCATCTGACGGCCCAGGGTGTTCTTGGGGAGCATGCCCTTGACGGCCTTCTCGACGGCCTTCTCCGGGTTGTTCGCCAGGAGGTCGTCGTAACGCACCGAACGCAGACCGCCCGGGAAACCGGAGTGGCGGTACGCCATCTTCTGGGAGGCCTTGTTGCCCGACAGGTGGACCTTGTCGGCGTTGATGATGATGACGAAGTCGCCCATGTCCATGTGGGGGGCGTAAGTCGGCTTGTGCTTGCCGCGCAGGAGGGCGGCGGCCTGGGTCGCCAGACGGCCGAGGACAACGTCCTGGGCGTCGATGACGAGCCACTGGCGCGAGATGTCGCCGGGCTTGGGGCTGAACGTACGCACGCGTATGCCTTCGCTTCTTCAGTGGTGGGTCATCCCATAGGGCGCTAGCCCCGAGGGAAGGGTCCTGACAGGGTCACCACGGACGATCACGACAGCCCTCGTTCACATCGGGGACGCAACCCGTGTGAACCGCTGGTCATCGGCCCGGTGGACCGGCGTAAGGCCCTCACGTGAGAATGAGCAAGCCACTACGCATAACAAACCAGCAGAGTACCCAAGCAGACCCGTACGGGTCAAAACGCGGTCCGCGATGCCGATTCTGCTGGCGTCGCGGCGCACTCCGGTTCGGTCCTGGGTGGGGACCCCGCAGTTGTTACGGGTGCAAGGGTAACCCGACCGGAGCGCAGCGCACGACGCGCCAGCAGAACCGCGAGCCCGCACAGCGTCGCCATGTCCTTGAACGCGCGCCGCTTGTGGGCCAGCTCCGAGGGCCACGGGACCAGCGCCACCTGGGGCGTCAGGGCCGCCCAGAACCAGGGCGAGCGGGGCATCGAGCCCGGCCGCACCCCCGACGCCAGCAGCAGCGGCAGCACCACCAGCAGGTAGTGGTCGAAGGAGGGCCGCGAGACCAGGAATGCGGCGAGCATCACCATGGCGGCCGTCTCCGCCAGCCGCAGCTCGCCGCCGTCGGGCTCGGCGGAGTCCGGCCGCCGCCAGCGCCGCCAGGCGCCCCACAGCCCCGCCCCGGCCCCCGCGAAGGCCAGCGCCACCGCCACCGGCTGGGGCACCCCCAGCCGCGGCAGCACCGCGATCGGCGAGGCGTCCCACGGCAGCGCGTAGGCGTCCTGCCCCTGGAACAGGAAGGGCAGGGTCTTGGTGAAGAACAGCGTCGGGCTCGGCATCAGCAGCGCGCCCGCGAGCGACATCCCCACCGGCACCAGCACCGCCACCGCCAGCCCCCGCCACTGCCGGGCCAGCACGAAGAGCAGCCCCAGCGGCACCAGCATCGGCTTGCAGGCGATCGCCAGCCCCACCACCAGCCCCGCGGCGCCCCACTGCCGCCGGTGCGCGAGGAGCAGGGCCGCCGGCAGGGCGGCCGCCGAGATCGCCGTCCAGTTGCCGAGCATCACGAGGTTCACGTACGGCTTGTAGGCCAGCGCGAGCAGCCCGAGGCCGCCCACCGCCATCCGCGAGCCCAGCGGCACCGAGAACAGCCGCAGCGACGCCCACCACCCGGCACCCAGCAGCCCCGTCATGCCGGCCGGCAGCAGCCAGCGCAGCACCGCCCGCGGCACCATCGCCTCCGGCACCGCCATGATCACGGCGCTCGGCAGGTACAGGAACCGCTTGTCCTCGTACGGGGAGACCCCCGCCAGGAGCGCGTCCGCCGCCTTGACCACGAAGGCGTTGTCCGAGCCCCACTTCGGCTGGAGGCTCGCGGACACGGCGATGACCAGCAGGATCCCGGCGGAAGCCACCCGCCAGGGCCGCGGGGCCGGCCCCAGGAGCCAGGCCGTCACCCGGCCCGCCGTGGCCGGCTGATCCCATCGCATGAGCCAGATGCTAGGCCGCAGCCCCACAGCTCTCCTCCTCGCCCCGCCGAGGGGAGGTCACCCCCTGGCACTCGCGCCCGACGCCTACGTCCGTCCCGGACGACCGTAGGCGTCTCCTCCCTCAGCGCTTGCGCTCGACCCTACGTTCGTCCCAGACGGGCTCCTGAGTCTCCCGCACAACACCGTCGGAACCGAAGACCAGGTAACGGTCAAATGTGCGCGCGAACCAGCGGTCGTGCGTCACGCACAGCACGGTCCCGTCGTACGACTCCAGACCGTCCTGCAGGGCCTCCGCCGACTCCAGGTCGAGGTTGTCCGTCGGCTCGTCCAGCAGCAGCGCCGTCGTACCGGCCAGCTCCAGCAGCAGGATCTGGAAGCGCGCCTGCTGCCCGCCCGAGAGCTTCTCGAACTTCTGCTCGCCCTGGCGGTCCAGCTCGTAGCGGCGCAGGACGGCCATGGCGGCGCCCAGCGGCTTCGCGGCCTCCGTCCACAGGATGTCGACGAGCGTGCGCCCGAACAGCTCCGGGTGCGCGTGCGTCTGCGCGAAATGGCCGGGGAGCACCCGCGCGCCCAGCTTCCAGCTGCCCGTGTGCTTGACGTCCTCCCCCGCCAGCAGCCGCAGGAAGTGCGACTTGCCGGAACCGTTCGAGCCGAGCACCGCGACCCGCTCCCCGTAGAAGACCTCCAGCGAGAACGGCTTCATCAGGCCGGTCAGCTCCAGGTTCTCCACGGTCAGCGCGCGCACGCCCGTCCGGCCGCCCTTGAGCCGCATCCGGATCTCCTGCTCGCGCGGCGGCTCCGGCGGCGGGCCGGCCTCCTCGAACTTCTGGAAGCGGGTCTGCATCGCCCGGTACCGCGAGGCCATGTCGGGGCTGCTCGCGGCCTGGTTGCGCAGCCGCAGCACCAGGGCCTTCAGGCGGGCGTGCTCCTCGTCCCAGCGGCGCTTGAGCTCCTCGAAGCGCGCGAAGCGCTCCTTGCGGGCGTCGTGGTAGGTGTCGAACCCGGCACCGTGCACCCAGACGTCCGTACCCGTCGGGCCCGGCTCCAGGCTGATGATCTTCTCGGCGGCCCGGGACAGCAGCTCCCGGTCGTGCGACACGAAGAGCACCGTCTTGCGGGTGGCCTTCAGCTGCTCCTCCAGCCACCGCTTGCCCGGCACGTCGAGGTAGTTGTCCGGCTCGTCGAGCAGCAGCACCTCGTCCGGCCCGCGCAGCAGCGCCTCCAGCACCAGCCGCTTCTGCTCACCGCCCGACAGGGTGCGCACCTCGCGGTACTGCGCCCGGTCGAACGGGATGTCCAGCGCGGCCGTGGTGCACACGTCCCACAGGGTCTCCGCCTCGTAGCCCTGGACGTCGGCCCAGTCGCTGAGCGCCTGCGCGTAGGCCATCTGCGCGGCCTCGTCGTCCACCGTGAGGATCAGGTGCTCGGCGTGGTCCACGGCCTTCGCGGCCTCCCGGATCCGCGGCTGCGCCACCGAGACCAGCAGGTCCCGTACGGTCGTCTCGTCCCGGACCGAGCCCACGAACTGCGACATCACGCCGAGGCCGCCGCTGATGGAGACCCCGCCGCCGTGCGGCTGGAGCTCGCCGGAGATCAGCTTCAGCAGGGTGGTCTTGCCGGCGCCGTTCGCCCCCACCAGGGCCACCACCGACCCCTCCCCCACGCGGAAGGAGACGTCGGGGAGCAGGACCCGCCCGTCGGGAAGGTAGTACTCAAGGTGGCTGGCTTCGAGGTGTCCCATGCCGCGCATTGTCCCCGCCCCGCGGGGCGGGGCCCAAACCGGTCAGCAGCAGCCCTTGCCCGGCAGGGTGCGCATGTTCCGCGCTTCCTTGCTGCGCGCGGCCAGCAGCTCGTCGGCCGGGTAGCCGACCTCCTCCAGGGTGAGCCCGTGCGGCTTGACCACGTGCACCGAGGAGTCCCGTACGGCGGCGGCCAGCACCTGCCCGGGCCACTCGACGGGCCGGTGCCCGTCGCCCACGTGCAGGAGCGCTCCGACCAGCGAGCGCACCATGTTGTGGCAGAACGCGTCCGCCCGCACGGTGGCGGTGACGATCCCGTCCTCCGCCCGCTCCCAGCTGAGCTGCTGGAGCGTACGGATGGTCGTGGCGCCCTCGCGCTTCTTGCAGTACGCGGCGAAGTCGTGCTCGCCCACCAGCGCGGCGGCGGCCTCGTTCATGGCGTCCACGTCGAGCGGCCACTGGTGCCACAGCACGTGCCCGCGGCGCAGCGGGTCCACACCGGCCTGATGGTCGCCGACGCGGTACGCGTAGCGGCGCCAGATGGCCGAGAAGCGGGCGTTGAAGCCCTCGGGGGCCCGTGCCGCCCTCCACACCCGCACGTCGTGCGGGAGCCGCCCCGCGAGGCGCCTCAGCAGCTTGTCGTGGTGCTCGGCCCACACCTCTTCGGCCAGGTCGAACTGCGCGACCTGCCCCCGCGCGTGCACCCCGGCGTCGGTGCGCCCGGCCACGGTCAGCTCGACGGGCTCCTTCAGCCGCATCACGGTCTGCAGGGCGCTCTCCAGCTCGCCCTGCACGGTCCGCAGCGTGCGCTGCTTCGCCCAGCCGGAGAAGTCCCTGCCGTCGTACGACAGGTCCAGCCGTACCCGGACGTGCCCGGGCTCCACCTCGTCACTCACGTGACAGATCCTCTCTCACACGTACCGGAACGCAGAACGGGCCCGCCCCGGAAGGGGGCGGGCCCGTTCAGAGCCGATCAAGAACGCTTGATCCCGGGCGGGGATCAGGCCTCCTTGGTCTCCTCGGCCGGAGCCTCGGTCTCGGCGGGAGCCTCGGTCTTGGCCTCGGCCTCCTTCACCGCACGCTTGGTGGCGGCCTCGGCCTCACCGGTGGCCTGCTGGGCCACGGTCAGGGCCTCGACCAGCTCGATCACGGCCATCGGGGCGTTGTCGCCACGACGGTTGCCGATCTTGGTGATGCGGGTGTACCCACCGGGGCGGTTCTCGTAACGCGGGGCGATCTCGGTGAACAGCGTGTGCACGATGCTCTTGTCCGTGATCGTCTGCAGCACCAGGCGACGGTTGTGGATGTCGCCCTTCTTCGCCTTGGTGACCAGACGCTCGGCGTAGGGACGCAGGCGACGGGCCTTGGCCTCGGTGGTGGTGATGCGGCCGTGCTCGAAGAGCGCCTTCGCGAGGTTCGCGAGGAGGTGCTTCTCGTGCGCGGCGGAGCCGCCCAGGCGGGCACCCTTTGCGGGACGCGGCATTGTTACTCCTTCATATCTGCACCGGCCGTGTCAGGTACCGGTGTCAGTTCCCTCAGGCGGTCGCGAGAGGGGGGTGCGGGGGGCGCGAGCCCCCCCCAAGCTTTCTCAGTACTGCTCGGTCTCGACGAAACCGGCGTCCGCGTCGTCGTCGGCGCCGAAGGCGTCGGCGGCGGCGGTCGGGTCGAATCCGGGCGGGCTGTCCTTGAGGGCCAGGCCCATGCCGGCCAGCTTCGCCTTGACCTCGTCGATCGACTTCGCACCGAAGTTGCGGATGTCGAGCAGGTCGGCCTCGGAGCGGGCCACGAGCTCACCCACGGAGTGGATGCCCTCGCGCTTGAGGCAGTTGTACGAGCGGACCGTGAGCTCGAGCTCCTCGATCGGCAGCGCCAGGTCGGCGGCCAGGGCCGCGTCCGTCGGCGAGGGGCCCATGTCGATGCCCTCGGCGTCGATGTTGAGCTCGCGCGCCAGACCGAACAGCTCGACCAGGGTCTTGCCGGCGGACGCCATGGCGTCGCGCGGGCGCATGGCCTGCTTGGTCTCGACGTCGACGATCAGCTTGTCGAAGTCGGTGCGCTGCTCGACTCGGGTCGCCTCGACCTTGTAGGTGACCTTGAGGACCGGGCTGTAGATGGAGTCGACCGGGATGCGGCCGATCTCCTGGCCCAGCTGCTTGTTCTGGACGGCGGAGACGTAGCCGCGACCGCGCTCGACGGTCAGCTCCATCTCCAGCTTGCCCTTGCCGTTGAGCGTGGCGAGGACGAGGTCCGGGTTGTGCACCTCGACACCGGCCGGGGGCGCGATGTCGGCAGCGGTGACCAGGCCGGGACCCTGCTTGCGCAGGTACATCACGACCGGCTCGTCGTGCTCCGAGGAGACGACCAGCTGCTTGATGTTGAGGATGATGTCCGTGACGTCTTCCTTGACGCCCGGCACGGTGGTGAACTCGTGCAGGACGCCGTCCACGCGGATGCTGGTGACAGCGGCACCCGGGATGGAGGACAGGAGGGTACGGCGCAGGGAGTTGCCGAGGGTGTAGCCGAAGCCCGGCTCCAGCGGCTCGATCACGAACCGCGAGCGGTACTCGTCGACGACCTCTTCGGTCAGCGAAGGACGCTGAGCGATAAGCATGTCTGTTCCTTCAGTCGTGGACGCCCACTATTTGACGCCCGACGGTGCGGCCCCGGAGGGCCGCGGACTTACAAGGGTACGGGCGGTACGTCCCCCGAAGGGAGCGCACCGCCCGGACACTCAAGAACGCACGGGGCGTCCGCTGCGTCAGACGCGGCGGCGCTTCGGCGGCCGGCAGCCGTTGTGCGGGGTGGGGGTGACGTCCTGGATCGAGCCGACCTCGAGGCCGGTGGCCTGGAGGGAGCGGATCGCGGTCTCGCGGCCGGAGCCCGGACCCTTCACGAAGACGTCGACCTTGCGCATGCCGTGCTCCTGCGCGCGGCGGGCGGCCGACTCGGCGGCCATCTGCGCGGCGAAGGGGGTGGACTTGCGCGAGCCCTTGAAGCCGACGTGGCCGGCGGAGGCCCAGGAGATCACGTTGCCCGAGGGGTCCGTGATCGAGACGATCGTGTTGTTGAACGTGCTCTTGATGTGGGCGTGCCCGTGAGCGACGTTCTTCTTTTCCTTGCGGCGCACCTTCTTGGCAGCGCCCTGACGACCCTTGGGGGGCATCTAAATCTCCTACGGGAGGTGGTCGGTCCTACAGCGCAAGACCGCTGAACAGGACTACTTCTTGCCCGGCTTCTTCTTACCGGCGATCGCGCGACGCGGGCCCTTGCGGGTACGCGCGTTCGTGCTGGTGCGCTGACCGTGCACCGGCAGGCCACGACGGTGGCGGATGCCCTGGTAGCACTGGATCTCGATCTTGCGGCGAATGTCGCCCTGGATCTCGCGGCGGAGGTCACCCTCGGTACGGAGGTTGGCGTCCACGTACTCGCGGATCTTGACGAGGTCCTCTTCGGCCAGGTCACGAACGCGGGTGTTCGGGTTCACGCCGGTGGAGGCGAGGATCTCCTTGGACCGGGTGCGCCCGATACCGAAGACGTAGGTGAGTGCGATCTCCACACGCTTTTCGCGCGGGATGTCAACACCGGAAACGCGTGCCACAAATGGCTCCTGTGTGTTCGGGGGTCTTCCGCAGAACCACTCCCGACCGCCGACCACCCTGATGGATGGTGGTACGTCCGGGTCCCCGGCCCCCGCCGGAGGTACCGCCGGCCCCGTGCAGGGCTGGGCGGGTTCTGCGTATGTACGTTTTTACGTCGCGCTGAAGAACTGCGGAGTGCAGGTCGGTCGGCGTGCGTCAGCCCTGGCGCTGCTTGTGGCGCAGGTTGTCGCAGATGACCATGACCCGACCGTGACGGCGGATCACCTTGCACTTGTCGCAGATCTTCTTGACGCTCGGCTTGACCTTCATGTTGGTGAGGTTCTCCGGGTCAGTGCCACCACCCGCACCGGGACGGACGCCCAGGCAGGAGTGAGGACAAGATCTACTTGTATCGGTAGACGATCCGGCCACGCGTCAGGTCGTAGGGAGAGAGCTCCACGACGACCCGGTCATCGGGAAGGATGCGGATGTAGTGCATGCGCATCTTCCCGCTGATGTGCGCGAGGACCTTGTGACCGTTCTGGAGTTCCACCTTGAACATCGCGTTCGGGAGGGACTCGATCACGGTGCCCTCGATCTCGATGGCACCTTGCTTCTTGGCCACGCTTCGCCTTTCGAATCGGCTACCTTGATCGGCTCACAGGCATGGAAATGCACGCGAGCCGACGAGTCAGTCTACGTCAGGGCACCCAGAAAGACGAATCCGGAAAGTTTGCCCATGAGTCTAGATCATTAAGCGGCGGCTACCCGAGGGGGTCCGGGGCCGTCGTGACCCCGTACTCCGCCAGCTTCGCCTTGCCGCAGTCCGGGCTGGTCAGGACGATGGGGCCGGCCTCGGTCAGCGCGACCGAGTGCTCCCAGTGCGAGGACCAGGTGCCGTCCGTGGTGATGACCGTCCAGTCGTCCGCCAGTACCTCCGTCTGGGCGGTGCCCAGGGAGACCATCGGCTCGATCGCCAGGCACAGGCCCGGCACCAGCTTGATGCCCTTGCCCCGCTTGCGCGAGACGTAGTTCAGCAGGTGCGGGTCCATGTGCATCTCGGAGCCGATGCCGTGGCCGCCGTAGTCCTCGATGATCCCGAACTTGCCGAGGCTGTGCTCACCGGTCGCCGGCCGCGGCTGCCGCTTGATGTAGCCCTCGATCGCCTTCGAGATGTCCACCAGGCGGTTGCCGGACTTCATGGCGGCGATGCCGGCCCACATCGACTCCTCGGTCACGCGCGACAGCTCGACGAGCTCCGGGGCGTGACCGGTGCCCACGAAGGCCGTGTACGCCGCGTCGCCGTGCCAGCCGTCGACGATGGCGCCCGCGTCGATGGAGATGACGTCCCCGTCCTTGAGGACCGTCTTGTCGTCGGGGATGCCGTGGACGACGACCTCGTTCACCGAGGTGCAGATGGTCGCGGGGAAGCCCCCGTAGCCGAGGAAGTTCGACTTGGCCCCGGCGTCCGCGATCACCTTCCGCGCCACCATGTCCAGGTCCCGCGTCGTGGCGCCCGGCACGGCCGCCTCACGGGTCGCCGCGTGGATCGCGGCGACGACCAGCCCTGCCTCCCGCATCTTCGCGATCTGCTCGGGGGTCTTCAGCTGAACCATGAACGGGGACCTTCCACCTTCGAAAACGGGTCTTCTCAACAGTAAGGCCGCGGTGTCACTGGGACACCGCGGCCGTACTGCCGGTCACAAGAGGAGTGACTACTTCTGCAGGGCGTCCATCGCCCGCTGGGTGATCTCGTGCACCTCGCCGAGCGCGGCGATCGTCACCAGCAGGTCCTGGGCCTTGTAGTAGTCGATGATCGGCTCGGTCTGCGTGTGGTAGACCTCCAGCCGGGTGCGCACCGTGGCCTCGGAGTCGTCGTCGCGCTGGTACAGCTCGCCGCCGCAGACGTCGCAGACGCCCTCGGCCTTCGGCGCCGCGTACGAGACGTGGAAGACGTGCGCGGAGTCCTTGCGGCAGATGCGCCGCCCGGCGATCCGCTTGACGACCTCGTCCTCCTCGACCTCCAGGTCGAGGACGGCGTCGAGCTTCATGCCCGCGCCCTGGAGCATCTCGTCGAGCGCCTCGGCCTGCGACACGTTGCGCGGGAAGCCGTCGAGCAGGAAGCCGCCCGCGGCGTCCGGCTGCTCCATGCGGTCCTTGGCCATGCCGATGGTGATCTCGTCGGGGACGAGGTCTCCGGCGTCCATGAACGCCTTCGCGCGCCGGCCCAGCTCGGTGTTCTTGCTGATGTTGGCGCGGAAGAGATCGCCCGTGGAGATGTGCGGGATCGACAGGTTCTTGGCGAGGAACGCGGCCTGCGTTCCCTTGCCCGCACCCGGGGGTCCGACGAGGACGATTCGCATCAGCGGAGGAACCCTTCGTAGTTGCGCTGCTGGAGCTGGCTCTCGATCTGCTTCACGGTTTCCAGACCCACACCCACGATGATGAGGATGCTCGTCCCGCCGAACGGGAAGTTCTGGTTCGCTCCGAAGCCGGCCAACGCCATTGTCGGCACAAGAGCGATCAGACCCAGGTACAGCGACCCCGGCCAGGTGATCCGGTTGAGTACGTAGCTCAGGTACTCGGCGGTAGGCCGGCCGGCGCGGATGCCCGGGATGAACCCACCATACTTCTTCATGTTGTCGGCAACTTCCTCGGGGTTGAACGAGATCGCCACGTAGAAGAACGCGAAGAAGACGATCAGGAGGAAGTAGGCGGCGATGTAGTACGGGTGGTCGCCCTTGACGAAGTGCTTCTGGATCCAGGTGGCCCAGCCGGCGGTCGAACCGCTGAACTGCACGATCAGCGCCGGGATGTACAGCAGCGACGAGGCGAAGATGACCGGGATGACACCGGCCTGGTTCACCTTGAGCGGGATGTAGGTGGACGTGCCGCCGTAGGCGCGGCGTCCGATCATGCGCTTCGCGTACTGGACCGGGATCCTGCGCTGCGCCTGTTCGACGAAGACCACCAGGGCCACCATCGCGAGGCCCACCAGGATGACCACGGCGAACTCCACCCAGCCATCAGCGATCTTGCCCTGGAGCTTGATCGTCCAGAGAGCGCCGACGAAGCCGGCCGCGATCGAGATGAACATCAGGATGGACATGCCGTTGCCGATGCCGCGGTCGGTGATCAGCTCACCGAGCCACATGACGACACAGGTACCGGCGGTCATGGTGAGAACCATGACGACCGTGGTGAAGATCGAGCGGTCGGGAACGATCTCACGGGCGACGGGGCAGGTACCGAAGAGGGCGCCGGTCCGCGCGGTGGCGACCAGGCCGGTGCCCTGGAGGATCGCCAGGGCGACCGTCAAATAGCGCGTGTACTGGGTGATCTTCGCCGTGCCGGACTGTCCCTCTTTTTTGAGGTTCTCCAGCTTCGGGATGACCACGGTCAGCAGCTGCAGGATGATGCTCGCCGTGATGTACGGCATGATGCCGAGCGCGAAGATCGTGATCTGCAGCAGCGCACCGCCGCTGAACATGTTGACCAGACCGAAGAGGCTGTTGCTGCTCCCCATCTGGTCCACGCAGATCTGGACGTTCTTGTAGCTCACGCCGGGTACCGGGATGTGGGACCCGAGCCTGTACAGCACGATGATGCCGAGTGTGAAGAGCAGCTTCTTGCGCAGGTCGGGCGTCTTGAACGCCCGGGCGAACGCGGTGAGCACGGTGCCTCCTGCGACCCCCGCGCTACTGCGTCAGAGGTGACGGTCTGAGGGATCGACGAATACGTACGAGCAAAGGTGCAGGCCACCTTACCGGCGACTGCGCCCCCCGTGGAACGACCGACCGGGGATGCCCCATATGTGAGGCATCCCCGGTCGGGTTTTACTCGCTATTTGTCACAGAGTTCGTCTTAGACGAGCTCGGTCACGGTGCCGCCGGCAGCGGCGATCTTCTCCTTGGCGGAGGCGGACACGGCGTCGACCGACACCGTCAGCGCCACGGAGATCTCGCCCTGGCCCAGGACCTTGACGAGGCTGTTCTTGCGAACCGCGCCCTTGGCGACCAGGTCGGCCACCGTGACCTCTCCACCCTCGGGGTAGAGGGCACCGAGCTTGTCCAGGTTGACGACCTGGAACTCGGTGCGGAACGGGTTCTTGAAGCCCTTGAGCTTCGGCAGGCGCATGTGGAGGGGCATCTGCCCGCCCTCGAAGCGCTGCGGGATCTGGTAGCGGGCCTTCTGGCCCTTCGTACCACGACCGGCCGTCTTACCCTTCGACGCCTCACCACGACCGACACGGGTCTTCGCGGTCTTGGCGCCGGGGGCGGGACGGAGGTTGTGGGCCTTCAGCGGGCTGTTCTCAGCCATGTTAGTCAACCTCCTCAACCGTCACGAGGTGGCGGACGGTGTGAACCATTCCGCGGAACTCGGGGCGGTCCTCCTTGACGACCACGTCGTTCAGGCGCTTGAGCCCGAGCGAACGCAGAGTGTCGCGGTGGTTCTGCTTGCTGCCGATGTACGACTTCGTCTGCGTGATCTTGAGGCGGGCCATCAGACACCCGCCCCTGCACGCGCACGGAGCAGAGCCGCGGGGGCGACGTCCTCGAGGGGCAGACCACGGCGAGCCGCGATCTCCTCGGGACGCTGCAGGCCCTTGAGGGCCGCCACGGTCGCGTGCACGATGTTGATCGCGTTGGACGAGCCGAGCGACTTCGACAGGATGTCGTGAACGCCGGCGCACTCCAGAACGGCGCGCACCGGGCCACCGGCGATAACACCGGTACCGGGGGAAGCCGGCTTCAGCAGCACGACGCCCGCGGCACGCTCGCCCGTGATCGGGTGAGGGATGGTGCCCTGGATGCGCGGAACCTTGAAGAAGTTCTTCTTGGCTTCCTCGACACCCTTGGCGATGGCCGCGGGAACTTCCTTGGCCTTGCCGTAACCGACACCTACGGTGCCGTCACCGTCGCCCACCACGACCAGCGCGGTGAAGCTGAAGCGGCGACCACCCTTGACAACCTTGGCGACGCGGTTGATCGCGACAACGCGCTCAACGTAAGCGGTCTTCTCGGCGGCAGCGCCACCGTCGCGACCCTTCCGGTCCCGCCGCTCGCCGCCACCGGCACCGCTTCCGCGGCGCTGGGGTCCAGCCATTGGATTACCTCTCTCTGTTACGTCCGTGAGTCCCGGAACCGGGGCTTAGAACTTCAGCCCGGCTTCGCGGGCGGCGTCAGCCAGAGCGGCAATGCGCCCGGCGTATCGGTTGCCACCGCGGTCGAACACGACGGTCTCGACACCCGCAGCCTTGGCACGCTCGGCGACGAGCGCGCCGACAGCCTGGGCCTGGGCGCTCTTGTCGCCTTCGCCACCGCGGATCGAAGCGTCCAGGGTCGACGCGGACGCAAGGGTGTGACCCTTGAGGTCGTCGATGACCTGGGCAACGATGTTGCGGTTCGAACGCGTCACGACGAGGCGCGGACGCTCCGCCGTACCCGAGACGTTCTTGCGGATGCGGATGTGGCGGCGAGCCTTGGCAGCGCGCTTGTACGCGTCGCCCTTGGCGATCTTCACACCGTATGCCATGGCTACTTACCAGCCTTTCCGACCTTGCGGCGGATGACTTCGCCGGCGTACTTGACACCCTTGGCCTTGTACGGGTCGGGCTTCCGCAGCTTGCGGATGTTGGCGGCGACCTCGCCGACCTTCTGCTTGTCGATGCCCTCGACCGTGAACTTGGTGGGCGACTCGACCTTGAAGGAGATGCCCTCGGGCGCCTCGATCAGGATCGGGTGGCTGTAACCAAGCTGGAACTCCAGAGCGGAGCCCTTCGCGGCGACGCGGTAACCGACACCGCTGATCTCGAGAGCCTTGACGTATCCCGTGGTCACACCGGTGATCATGTTCGCCACCAGCGTGCGGGACAGGCCGTGCAGGGCCTTGTTCTGACGCTCGTCGTTGGGGCGGGTGACGTTCAGAACGCCGTCCTCACCCTTGACGATCTCGATCGGCGCGGCGACGGTGTGCGAGAGGAGACCCTTGGGGCCCTTCACCGCGACCGTGCGGCCATCGATGGTGACGTCCACACCGGCGGGAACCTGGATGGGGAGCTTGCCGATTCGCGACATTGCTTTTCCTCCGTTCCCGACTACCAGACGTAGGCGAGGACTTCCCCACCTACGCCCTTCTTGCCTGCCTGCTGGCCGGTCAGGAGACCGTGCGACGTGGAGATGATCGCCACGCCCAGGCCACCGAGGACCTTCGGCAGGTTGGTGGACTTCGCGTACACGCGCAGACCGGGCTTCGAGATCCGCTTGATGCCCGCGATGGAGCGCTCACGGTTCGGCCCGAACTTCAGCTCGAGGACGAGGTTCTTGCCGACCTCGGCGTCCTCGACCTTCCAGCCGGTGATGAAACCCTCCTGCTTGAGGATCTCTGCGATGTGCGACTTGATCTTGCTGTGCGGCATCACGACGGTGTCGTGGTACGCCGAGTTAGCGTTACGCAGACGCGTGAGCATGTCTGCGATCGGGTCAGTCATGGTCATGAAGTGGCCTTCGGCCTCTCTCGCCGGGGTTTCCTGTATGCGCCATCCCTCTCCCCGCTCAGAGGCGGGACGGGTGCGGTGCGGGGACCTACGGCGTAGTAAGTCGTTATGGGCGGCGGACGCCCAACCACACAAGCCTAAGGCATGCGGGGCCGGGCATCCGCCGACCAGATGCTTACCGAGAGTCTCTGGAACTTCCTCAAGTCCTTACGGACGGGAGGGAGTTACCAGGAGCTCTTGGTCACGCCCGGCAGCTCGCCACGGTGAGCCATCTCACGAAGGCAGACGCGGCACAGGCCGAACTTGCGGTACACGGAGTGGGGGCGACCGCAGCGCTGGCAGCGGGTGTACGCACGCACACCGAACTTGGGCTTGCGGGCAGCCTTCGCGATGAGAGCCTTCTTCGCCATCTCGCTTACGCCTCCTTGAAGGGGAAGCCGAGGTGACGAAGGAGCGCGCGGCCCTCGTCGTCGTTGGTCGCCGTGGTGACCACGGTGATGTCCATACCCCGGGTACGGTCGATCTTGTCCTGGTCGATCTCGTGGAACATGACCTGCTCCGTGAGACCGAAGGTGTAGTTGCCACGGCCGTCGAACTGCTTCGGCGACAGACCACGGAAGTCACGGATACGCGGCAGCGCGAGCGACAGCGTACGGTCCAGGAACTCCCACATGCGGTCACCACGGAGGGTGACGTGGCACCCGATCGGCTGACCCTCGCGCAGCTTGAACTGCGCGATGGACTTGCGGGCCTTCGTGACGGCCGGCTTCTGGCCGGTGATCGTCGTCAGGTCGCGGATGGCGCCGTCGATCAGCTTCGAGTCACGGGCGGCGTCGCCGACACCCATGTTCACGACGATCTTGACGAGGCCGGGGATCTGCATGACGTTCTCGTAGGAGAACTCCTCACGCAGCTTGCCCGCGATGTCCTCGCGGTACTTCGTCTTCAGACGCGGAGTGGTAGCCATCAGATGTCCTCACCCGTGCGCTTGGCAACGCGGATCTTGTTGCCTTCGTCGTCGAAGCGGTAACCGACGCGGGTGACGACCTTCTTGCCGTCCTTCTCCACGACCAGCTGCACGTTGCTCACGTGGACCGGGGCCTCGGTGATGACGATGCCACCGGCCTGGTTCTGCGCGGCCTTGGTGTGCTTCTTGACCCGGTTGACACCCTCGACCAGGACGCGGTTCTCGCTGGGCATGGCCGCGATGACCTTGCCCTGCTTGCCCTTGTCCTTACCGGTGATGACCTGGACCAGGTCGCCCTTCTTGATCTTCATGCTTACAGCACCTCCGGCGCGAGCGAGATGATCTTCATGAACTTCTTCTCGCGCAGCTCACGGCCCACGGGGCCGAAGATACGGGTGCCGCGAGGGTCGCCGTCGTTCTTCAGAATGACGGCGGCGTTCTCGTCGAAGCGGATGTACGAGCCGTCCTGGCGGCGGCGCTCCTTGACGGTGCGAACGATGACCGCCTTGACGACGTCACCCTTCTTCACGTTGCCACCGGGGATCGCATCCTTGACGGTGGCGAC
Source organism: Streptomyces sp. NPDC048352 (assembly GCF_040651895.1). Taxonomy (NCBI): domain Bacteria; kingdom Bacillati; phylum Actinomycetota; class Actinomycetes; order Kitasatosporales; family Streptomycetaceae; genus Streptomyces; species Streptomyces sp. NPDC048352. The sequence goes on along the minus strand of NZ_JBEZKZ010000020.1, from coordinate 59,312 downwards.
GATGACGTCACCGATGCCCGCGTAGCGGCGACCGGAGCCACCGAGAACACGGATGCAAAGGATCTCCTTGGCACCAGTGTTGTCGGCGACACGCAGTCGCGACTCCTGCTGGATCACGTCTATCTCCTGTTTGTCTGCCGGTTCCCGGCCGGGGCTTCAGTGAAGCCCCGGCCGAGCCTGGCGGAACGAACCTGAAGGGTTACCCCTTCAAGTGATTACTTGGCCTTCTCGAGGATCTCGACGATGCGCCAGCGCTTGGTCGCCGACAGCGGACGCGTCTCCATGATGAGGACGCGGTCGCCGACGCCGGCAGCGTTCTGCTCGTCGTGCGCCTTGAGCTTGTTCGTACGGCGGATGACCTTGCCGTACAGCGCGTGCTTCACGCGGTCCTCGACGGCGACGACGACGGTCTTGTCCATCTTGTCGCTGACGACCAGACCCTCACGGGTCTTGCGGAATCCGCGGTCGGTCTTCTCAGTCACGTTGTTCTCGCTCATCAGGCGTTCTCCACCGTCTCGATACCGAGCTCACGCTCGTGCATCAGGGTGTAGATGCGAGCGATGTCCTTACGGACGGACTTGAGCCGGCCGTTGTTCTCCAGCTGACCCGTGGCCGCCTGGAAACGGAGCTTGAACAGCTCCTCCTTGGCCTCGCGCAGCTTGCCAACGAGCTCCTCGTTGCCGAGCTCACGCAGCTCGGACGCCTTGGTTCCCGTCGCCATCACGACTCACCTGCCTCGCGCCGCACGATCCGGCACTTCATCGGAAGCTTGTGAGCAGCGCGGGTGAGCGCCTCACGAGCAATCTTCTCGTTCGGGTAGGACAGCTCGAACATGACCCGGCCCGGGTGCACGTTCGCGATCCACCACTCGGGAGAACCCTTACCGGAACCCATGCGGGTCTCGGCCGGCTTCTTCGTCAGGGGGCGGTCCGGGTAGATGTTGATCCAGACCTTGCCGCCACGCTTGATGTGGCGGGTCATCGCGATACGAGCCGCCTCGATCTGGCGGTTCGTCACGTAGGCGGGGGTGAGCGCCTGGATGCCGTACTCGCCGAACGAGACCTCAGTACCGCCCTTGGCCATACCGCTGCGCTTCGGGTGGTGCTGCTTGCGGTGCTTGACCCTACGAGGGATCAGCATGTCGGTCAGGCCTCCGTTCCGGTGCTCTCGGCCGGAGCGGCGGCGGGAGCGTCGGCCTTGGGGGCCTCGGCACCAGCAGCCTGCTGCGGCTTGCGGCCACCACGGCCGCCGCGCTCGCCACCACGGCCACCACGGCCGGCGGGACGGTCGCCAGCGCCGGCGCCACGGGCCGGGCGGTTACCCGCACGGGCCGCAGCGTTCTCGGCGCGAACCTCGGCGATGTTCTTGACGTCGCCCTTGTAGATCCAGACCTTCACACCGATACGGCCGAAGGTGGTCTTGGCCTCGAAGAAGCCGTAGTCCACGTTCGCGCGCAGCGTGTGCAGCGGCACACGACCCTCGCGGTAGAACTCGGAGCGGGACATCTCGGCGCCGCCGAGGCGGCCGCCGCACTGGATCTTGATGCCCTTGGCGCCGGCCTTCATGGTGCCCTGCATGCTCTTGCGCATGGCACGACGGAAGGAGACGCGGGAGGAGAGCTGCTCGGCAACGGCCTGGGCAACGAGCTGAGCGTCGAGCTCGGGGTTCTTGACCTCGAGGATGTTCAGCTGGACCTGCTTGCCCGTGAGCTTCTCGAGGTCGCCGCGGATGCGGTCGGCCTCGGCGCCACGGCGGCCGATGACGATGCCGGGACGGGCGGTGTGGATGTCCACACGCACGCGGTCACGGGTGCGCTCGATCTCAACCTTCGAGATGCCGGCGCGCTCCATGCCGGACGTCATCATCCGACGGATGGCGACGTCTTCCTTGACGTAGTCCTTGTACAGCTTGTCGGCGTACCAACGCGACTTGAAGTCCGTGGTGATGCCGAGTCGGAACCCGTGCGGGTTTACCTTCTGGCCCATTACCGGGAACCTTCCTTGCTGCTGACGACCACGGTGATGTGGCTGGTCCGCTTGCGGATCCGGTAGGCACGGCCCTGGGCACGCGGACGGAACCGCTTCAGGGTCGGGCCCTCGTCCACGTACGCCTCGCTGATGACCAGCGTGGAGGCGTCCGGGTGGTTGTAGTTGTGTGCGGCGTTGGCAATGGCGCTGTCCAGCACCTTGCCGACCGGCACGCTCGCGGCCTGCGGGGCGAAACGCAGGACCGCCTGAGCCTCCGTGGCATCCATGCCACGGATAAGGTCCACCACGCGGCGGGCCTTCATGGGCGTGACGCGGATGTACCGCGCCTGGGCCCTGGCTTCCATGGTTGTCCCTTCGGTGTAAGTCATAGTCGTAACCACCCCGCCTTTAGCGGCGCTTCGACTTCCGGTCGTCCTTGACGTGGCCGCGGAAGGTGCGAGTCGGCGAGAACTCGCCGAGCTTGTGGCCGACCATCGACTCGGTGACGAACACCGGGACGTGGGTCTTGCCGTTGTGCACCGCGATGGTGTGACCCAGCATGCTGGGGATGATCATCGAGCGACGGGACCAGGTCTTGATGACGTTCTTGGTGCCGGCTTCGTTCTGGACGTCCACCTTCTTTACGAGGTGGTCGTCGACGAAGGGCCCCTTCTTGAGACTGCGCGGCATCTAAACCCGCTCCTAGCGCTTCTTGTTCGTCTTGCGGCGGCGGACGATGTACTTGCTCGAAGCCTTCTTCGGCGAGCGAGTACGACCCTCCTTCTGACCCCACGGGGAGACCGGGTGGCGACCACCACTGGTCTTGCCCTCACCACCACCGTGCGGGTGGTCAACCGGGTTCATCGCGACACCGCGGACGGACGGGCGAACGCCCTTCCAGCGCATGCGGCCGGCCTTGCCCCAGTTGATGTTCGACTGCTCGGCGTTGCCGACCTCGCCGACCGTGGCGCGGCAGCGCGCGTCGACGAGACGGATCTCGCCCGACGGCATGCGGAGGTGGGCCATGACGCCCTCCTTCGCGAGCAGCTGCACGGAGGCACCGGCGGAGCGGGCGAACTTGGCGCCGCCACCGGGACGGAGCTCGATCGCGTGGATCGTGGTACCGACCGGGATGTTGCGGAGCGCGAGGTTGTTGCCCGGCTTGATGTCGGCCGTCGGGCCGTTCTCGATCCGGTCACCCTGCTGCAGACCGCGCGGCGCGATGATGTAGCGCTTCTCGCCGTCGGCGTAGTGCAGCAGCGCGATGCGCGCGGTGCGGTTGGGGTCGTACTCGATGTGCGCGACCTTGGCCGGCACGCCGTCCTTGTCGTGACGACGGAAGTCGATCACGCGGTAGGCGCGCTTGTGTCCGCCACCCTGGTGGCGAACGGTGATCCGGCCGGTGTTGTTACGGCCGCCCTTGCTGTGCAGAGGGCGAACCAGCGACTTCTCCGGCGTGGACCGCGTGATCTCGACAAAGTCGGCGACGCTGGAGCCACGACGGCCCGGGGTCGTCGGCTTGTACTTGCGGATACCCATTTCTCAGTCCTCGTCCGATTCCGGACGACTAGACCTCCGCTAGGAGGCCTGGCCGCCGAAGATGTCGATACGGTTGCCCTCGGCAAGGGTCACGATGGCGCGCTTGGTGTTGGCGCGCTTGCCGAAACCGGTCTTGGTGCGCTTGCGCTTACCCTGACGGTTGATCGTGTTGACCCCGGTGACCTTGACCGAGAAGACCGCTTCCACGGCCTGCTTGATCTGGGTCTTGTTGGCGCCGGGCGCGACGATGAACGTGTACTTGTTCTCGTCCAGCAGCGCGTAGCTCTTCTCCGAGACGACCGGCTTGATCAGCAGGTCGCGCGGGTCGGTGAAGGTCTTGCTGGTAACGGTCGCCTCAGACATCAGGCGTCGCTCCCTTCGGTCTCGTCGGCCTTGGGGCCAGACACGAAGGACTCGAGCGCGGCCTGGGTGAAGACCACGTCGTCAGAGACGATCACGTCGTACGTGTTCAGCTGGCCCGGCTCCAGGATGTGGACCTGGGGCAGGTTGCGGGCGGACAGCCACGCGGCCTCGTCGGCACGCTCGACGACCAGGAGCAGGTTCTTGCGCTCCGAGATCTTGCCGAACAGCGTCTTGGCGGCCTTCGTGGAGGCGGCACCCTCGACCACGCCGGTGACGACGTGGATGCGGGAGTGACGCGCACGGTCCGAGAGGGCACCGCGGAGGGCGGCGGCCTTCATCTTCTTGGGGGTCCGCTGCGAGTAGTCACGCGGCTGCGGGCCGTGGACGACGCCACCGCCGGCGAACTGCGGAGCGCGGGTCGAACCCTGACGGGCGCGGCCGGTGCCCTTCTGGCGGTAAGGCTTCTTGCCACCACCACGGACTTCGCCACGGGTCTTGGTCTTGTGCGTGCCCTGACGGGCAGCTGCCAGCTGGGCGACAACGACCTGGTGGATCAGCGGAACGCTGGTCTTCGCGTCGAAGATCTCCGCGGGGAGCTCGACGGTACCGGCCTTGTCGCCTGCCGGCGAAAGGATGTCAATGGTGCTCATTACCTCAAGCCCCCTTGGCCGCGGTACGGACCAGGACGAGGCCGCCGTTCGGACCGGGGACCGCGCCCTTGATGAGGAGCAGACCCTTCTCCGCGTCAACCGCGTGGATGGTCAGGTTCTGGGTGGTGACGCGCTCGTTACCCATGCGACCGGCCATGCGCATGCCCTTGAAGACACGCCCAGGGGTGGCACAGCCACCGATCGAACCGGGGGAGCGGTGCTTGCGCTGCACACCGTGACCGGCGCCGAGGCCCCGGAAGTTGTGCCGCTTCATGACACCGGCGAAGCCCTTGCCCTTGCTGTTGCCCGTGACGTCGACCTTGACGCCGGACTCGAACACCTCAGCAGTGATCTCCTGGCCGAGCGTGTACTCGCTGGCGTCGGAGGTGCGGAGCTCCACCAGGTGGCGGCGGGGGGTCACGTCGGCCTTGGCGAAGTGGCCCTTGAGGGGCTTGTTCACCTTGCGCGGGTCGATCTCGCCGAAGGCGATCTGGACCGACTCGTAGCCGTCGATGTCGTTCGTACGGACCTGGGTAACGACGCAGGGTCCGGCCTTGACGACGGTCACCGGGACGACACGGTTGTTCTCGTCCCAGACCTGGGTCATGCCGAGCTTCTCGCCCAGGACGCCCTTGATCTGCTTTGCCATCTTCTCGACGCCTCTCAGAGCTTGATCTCGATGTCAACGCCGGCCGGAAGGTCCAGGCGCATCAGCGAGTCAACGGTCTTGGGCGTCGGGTCGAGGATGTCGATCAGGCGCTTGTGCGTGCGCATCTCGAAGTGCTCGCGCGAGTCCTTGTACTTGTGCGGCGACTTGATGACGCAGTACACGTTCTTCTCAGTGGGCAGCGGCACCGGGCCCGCGACCGACGCACCAGTGCGCGTCACCGTCTCGACGATCTTCTTCGCCGAGGAGTCGATGACCTCGTGGTCGTAGGCCTTGAGCCGGATGCGGATCTTCTGTCCCGCCATGGCTACTCCGTAGTCCTGTCTCTGTGTGGAAACGCTCTGGCTCCCGGAAGGCTGCAGAACCGGGGTTCTGCGGCTTCTCTCCGACCCACGCGGTCGGGCGTGTCGCACTCCCTCTACAGAAAATTCCCATAGGGAATTCCCTCGTCCAAGGGGGTGCGGTCCTTGACCGCGCATCGGGGGAGAAACACCCGCCGAGTGCCTGGTGGGCACCGTGCTGACACTTCCCAGAAGATTCCCGTACGTCCGCCCTCATTGCTGCCCCGAAAGGCAGATTAAGGACGACGAGTACTGTGGGACTCGCTTCCGGTCCTCCCGGCGGGAGGCGCACAGCATCGGCACTCAACCGAGCAACTTGAGTAGTCTGCCATACGAGACACGTACCTGGCCAATCGGGGCGAAGAGCTTACCCCGCCGCGCGGACACGTCAAACCGCGCCGCGCGTTTGCCCGGGGGGTTCCTCCCAGGTCAGGAGCGGGATGCCGTCGTGCACTCCTGCGGCAGCTCGGCCATGGACCTGCTCCGGTCGTACGGATCCACGACCGGCCCGGACGGGCCCGGCCCGGGCGCCCTGAGCTCGCTGTCGAACTGGGGGTGGAGGAAGCCGGTCCCCTCCCGCGTGCAGTCGTCGTTGCCGGCGGTCTCCCGCCACTCCACGACCTGGAGCTTGCCCGCGGTCGCGACCACCTTGCGCGGGTCGGACAGCGCCAGGACCATCGTGCGCCGCACCACCGTGCGGGCCACCTCGTCCGCGCCGGGCTTCGCCCGGACCACGGGGTACACGAAGGTGTAGTCGGCGTGCACCTTCACCTCGCCGTCCCGGCTGCTGTCGAAGCTCATCCGGCCGCGCGTCTTGACCACGTCGCCGTGGACCCGGACCTCCGCCGGGTCGAACCGGCTGACCAGCCACAGCGGGTCCGCGTCCGCCGAGGGGCGGGCGAGCGCCTGCTCCATGAGGCCCCTCCCGTCGCTCTGGAGCGGGTCCAGCAGGTCCAGCGCCGCCTGGGGTCGCTCTCCCCGCAGGGCGGCGGGGTCCAGGTTGGACGCGACCAGCAGCGCCTTGGTCTTCGCCAGCGCGTCCGCGACCTGTTCCTTCGACATCCCGCCCACGGCACTGGCCTCCGGGACCTCGATGGCGGCGGCGCCATCGGCCCACTGGAGGGCCGGAGAGCCCCGGAACGGCTCCTTCAGGGTCGGACGGTCCGGGTAGCCGGCCTCCGGGGCCGCCGTCGGGCGGGCGGACTCGGCCGGCAGCGGCGGGGCCCCGGCGGCCGCCCGACGGGCCTCGGTCTTGCCGGTCAGCCGGTCGATCAGCAGCTCCGGCCGTACGACGACCAGCGCCAGGGCCGCGACGCCCACGATCGCCGCGGTGGCCTTGAGCCCCCGGCGGCGCCGGCGCCGGCCCTCCAGCTCCTGCCAGGCAGGCCCCGTACGCCAGCCCGGCGGGTCACTCGGCGCGGGCCGGCCCGTCCCGAAGCGGCGCCGGCCGGCGGCCCGTTCGCGCTCCGCGTCCTCGCGCCGCAGCCGCTCGGTGACCATCCGCGCCCGCGCGGACGGCTCCTTCGGCGCGTCCGCGCCCTCCCGCGCGAGCTGCTCGCTGAAGCGCGCCCACTCCTCGTCCGATATCCCGGCCCCGTCGGCGTCCTGCCGCCCCATGATCCCCACCCCGAACGTTCGTACGTGATCCGTGCCGGAGCCTCTCACGGCCCCGCGTCCATGATTACCGGGGGGGTACGACAAAGGACCCCTCCCCCACCGCCGGAGCGGTGGGAGAGGGGTCCCTCGGTCGGACAAGGTGCTCGCTCTCGCGAGCTACCAGGTCAGAACACGAATTACTTCGTGATCTTGGTGACCTGGCCGGCGCCCACGGTACGACCACCCTCACGGATGGCGAACTTCAGGCCCTCCTCCATGGCGACCGGCTGGATCAGCGCGACCGTCATGTCGGTGTTGTCGCCCGGCATGACCATCTCGGTGCCCTCGGGGAGGGTGACGACGCCGGTCACGTCCGTGGTACGGAAGTAGAACTGCGGGCGGTAGTTGTTGAAGAACGGGGTGTGACGGCCACCCTCGTCCTTCGACAGGATGTACGCGGCGGCCTCGAACTCGGTGTGCGGCGTGACCGAACCGGGCTTGATGATGACCTGGCCGCGCTCGACGTCCTCGCGCTTGATGCCACGGAGGAGCAGACCGACGTTCTCGCCGGCCTGGCCCTCGTCGAGCAGCTTGCGGAACATCTCGATGCCGGTGACCGTGGTGGTGGTCTTCTCGGTCTTGATGCCGATGATGTCGACGGTCTCGTTGACCTTCAGGACACCACGCTCGATACGACCGGTGACGACGGTGCCACGACCGGTGATCGTGAAGACGTCCTCGACGGGCATGAGGAACGGCTTGTCGGTGTCACGCGGCGGGGTGGGGATCGACTCGTCGACGGCCTTCATGAGGCCGAGGAGCTTCTCGCCCCACTCCTTGTCGCCCTCGAGCGCCTTCAGCGCGGAGACCTGGACGACCGGCAGGTCGTCGCCCGGGAAGTCGTACTCGGAGAGCAGCTCACGGACCTCGAGCTCGACGAGCTCCAGGATCTCCTCGTCGTCCACCATGTCGGCCTTGTTCAGGGCGACGACGATGTAGGGGACGCCGACCTGGCGGGCCAGGAGCACGTGCTCCTTGGTCTGCGGCATCGGGCCGTCGGTGGCGGCGACCACGAGGATCGCGCCGTCCATCTGCGCGGCACCCGTGATCATGTTCTTGATGTAGTCCGCGTGACCGGGGCAGTCAACGTGGGCGTAGTGACGCGCCTCGGTCTGGTACTCGACGTGCGCGATGGAGATGGTGATACCGCGCTGGCGCTCCTCAGGAGCCTTGTCGATCTGGTCGAAGGCCGAGGCCTCGTTCAGGTCCGGGTACGCGTCGTGCAGCACCTTGGTAATGGCGGCCGTGAGGGTCGTCTTACCGTGGTCAATGTGACCGATGGTGCCGATGTTGACGTGCGGCTTAGTCCGCTCGAACTTCGCCTTCGCCACGGGGGTCCTCCTGGAGAGTGGTTCTGTACGCCTTACAGATCGGCGCCAGGTGATCTTTGCTGGGAAGCCGGGTTCCCCGGGGCAACGGGAGGGTTGCTCCTGTTGCCCCAGAGGCTCCGGTGACAAGCCTAAAGCGTGTACTCGGAAGAGTTACTCGCCCTTGGCCTTCGCGATGATCTCCTCGGCGACGTTCCGCGGAACCTCGGCGTAGGAGTCGAACTGCATCGAGTAGCTGGCGCGACCCGAGGTCTTGCTGCGGAGGTCTCCGACGTAGCCGAACATCTCCGAAAGCGGCACGAGGCCCTTGACGATCTTGGCTCCGTGACGGTCCTCCATGGCCTGGATCTGGCCACGGCGGGAGTTGATGTCACCGATGACGTCGCCCATGGACTCCTCCGGCGTGGTGACCTCGACGGCCATCATCGGCTCGAGGAGCACGGGAGAAGCCTTGCGCGCGGCCTCCTTGAAGGCCTGCGAACCGGCGATCTTGAAGGCGAGCTCGGAGGAGTCGACCTCGTGGTAGCCACCGTCGAGAAGCGTGACGCGGACGCCCGTCATCTCGTAGCCGGCCAGGATGCCGAACTGCATGGCCTCCTGCGCACCGGCGTCGACCGAAGGGATGTACTCCTTCGGCACGCGGCCACCGGTGACCTTGTTGACGAACTCGTACGCCGGACCATCGGCGTCCGTGATCGGCTCGATCGCGATCTGCACCTTCGCGAACTGACCGGTACCACCGGTCTGCTTCTTGTGGGTGTAGTCGTGACGCTCGACGGCCTTGCGGATCGTCTCACGGTACGCGACCTGCGGCTTGCCGACGTTGGCCTCGACCTTGAACTCGCGCTTCATACGGTCGACCAGCACCTCGAGGTGCAGCTCGCCCATACCGCCGAGGATGGTCTGGCCCGTCTCCTCGTCCGAGTGAACGTGGAAGGAGGGGTCCTCCTCCGCGAGACGCTGGATGGCGACACCCAGCTTCTCCTGGTCACCCTTGGACTTGGGCTCGATGGCGACCTGGATGACCGGGGCCGGGAAGTCCATGGACTCCAGGATCACCTGGTTCTTGTCGTCACACAGCGTCTCACCGGTGGTGGTCTGCTTCAGGCCCATGACGGCGACGATGTCGCCGGCGCCCACCGAGTCGATCTCCTCACGCTTGTTCGCGTGCATGCGGTAGATCTTGCCGATGCGCTCCTTCTTGCCCTTGACGGAGTTCAGCACCGCAGTGCCGGCCTCCAGGCGGCCCGAGTAAACCCGGACGAAGGTGAGCTTGCCGAGGTGCGGGTCGCTCATGATCTTGAACGCGAGCGCCGCGAGGGGCTCCTCGTCCGACGGCTTGCGCCGCACGACGACCTCGGCGTCCTTGACGTCGTGGCCCTCGATGGCCTCGATGTCCAGGGGGGACGGGAGGTAGCGCACGACGGCGTCGAGCAGGGGCTGGACGCCCTTGTTCTTGAACGCCGTACCGCAGAACACCGCGGTGATCGTGGGCTCGCCCTTGCCCTTGCCGGAGCCGAGGATGATGCGGCGCACGGCCGCGTGCAGCTGCTCCTCGGTGGGCTCGGTGCCCTCGAGGAAGAGCTCCATCATCTCTTCGTCGTTCTCGGCGACCTGCTCGACGAGGGTGGCGCGCCACTCCTCGGCCAGCTCGGTGTGCGTGGCCGGGATGTCGACGACGTCGTACATCTCGCCCTTGGTGGCCTCGGCGGACCACACGAGCGCCTTCATGCGGACGAGGTCGACGACGCCCTTGAAGTCCGCCTCGGCACCGATCGGCAGCTGCATGACGATCGGAACCGCACCGAGGCGGTCCTTGATCATGTCGACGCAGCGCATGAACTCGGCGCCGGTACGGTCGAGCTTGTTGACGAAGCAGATGCGCGGCACGCCGTAGCGGTCCGCCTGACGCCAAACGGTCTCGGACTGCGGCTCCACACCGGCGACACCGTCGAACACGGTGACGGCACCGTCGAGGACGCGGAGCGAACGCTCCACCTCGACCGTGAAGTCAACGTGACCCGGGGTGTCGATGATGTTGATGGTGTGGTCGACGTCCTCGAGCGGCCAGTGACAGGTCGTCGCGGCGGACGTGATCGTGATGCCGCGCTCCTGCTCCTGCTCCATCCAGTCCATCGTGGCAGCGCCGTCGTGGACCTCACCGATCTTGTACGACACACCGGTGTAGAACAGGATGCGCTCGGTGGTGGTCGTCTTGCCCGCGTCGATGTGGGCCATGATGCCGATGTTGCGCACCTTGGCCAGGTCAAGCGAAGTGGTAGCCATAAGGCTTCGGTCTTCTCTCGGTCTCGATGTGGGGTGGGACTACCAGCGGTAGTGCGCGAAGGCCTTGTTGGACTCGGCCATCTTGTGCGTGTCCTCGCGCTTCTTGACGGCAGCGCCAAGACCGTTGGAGGCGTCGAGCAGCTCGTTCATGAGGCGCTCGGTCATGGTCTTCTCACGGCGGGCGCGGGAGTAACCCACGAGCCAGCGGAGGGCCAGGGTCGACTGGCGACCCGGCTTGACCTCGACGGGGACCTGGTAGGTCGCGCCACCGACACGGCGGGACTTGACCTCGAGGGACGGCTTGACGTTCTCCAGCGCGCGCTTCAGCGTGATGACCGGGTCGTTGCCGGTCTTCTCGCGGAGGCCTTCCATGGCGCCGTAGACGATGCGCTCGGCGGTGGAGCGCTTGCCGTTCAGCAGGATCTTGTTGATGAGCGAGGTCACCAGAGGAGATGCGTAGACCGGGTCGATGATGACCGGGCGCTTCGGGGCGGGGCCCTTACGAGGCATTCTTACTTCTCCTTCTTGGCGCCGTAGCGGCTGCGGGCCTGCTTGCGGTTCTTGACAGCCTGGGTGTCAAGCGCACCGCGGATGATCTTGTAACGAACACCCGGCAGGTCCTTCACACGGCCACCACGCACGAGCACGATGGAGTGCTCCTGCAGGTTGTGTCCCTCACCCGGAATGTAAGCGGTGACCTCGATGCCGGAGGTCAGACGCACACGCGCGACCTTACGGAGCGCCGAGTTCGGCTTCTTCGGGGTGGTCGTGAACACACGCGTGCAGACGCCGCGACGCTGGGGCGAAGCCTCGAGCGCGGGAGTCTTTGTCTTCTCGACCTTGTCCTGCCGGCCCTTACGGACCAGCTGCTGGATCGTAGGCACTACTTCTCCGGTTTCTGTGTGCCGTGTAGTGAAGCTAACCTGGAACTTTGCCGACCCACGCGGTCGGGTGTGTCGGATCCGGCGGAGCTCCCCGCAGAAGCGGAAAGACGCGTGGATCGCAGTGGCCGTCGACTCTCTCGTGCGGTTGATGGACACGCACGGGAGCCCAGGCACACCCCAGGCACAAGGTCTGAGCGTACCCACCGCATCCACTCCGGTCAAAACATAAGCCGCACCGCGGCCCCCGGGACGAGCGCACAGCTCAGGCGCCGCACGGGCGCGGCCCCTGTCGGACGGGGCGGGCGCGCGCAGCGCGCACCGGCGTGGTAGTGCGGGCGAACTACACTGCGCACCGAATCCCAGCGAATCAGTCCACATCGTACGAGCGCCAGGAGCAGGACATTGGGGACGGTCAGCACGGAGCCGGCGACGGCGGAAACCCCGCCCCCTGACGGCGGCCGGGCCCCCAGGTCACGGCGGCGAACCGGGCTCTCCCGGCTGTACGGGCCGCTGCTGGCCTTCCTCGTCACCTCGGGCGCCTTCTGCGCGGCCTGGGTGGCCCGGGGCACCTTCCCCTTCGGCGACACGGGCCGGGCCGTCAACGACCAGGCCAACCAGTACGTGCCCTTCCACCGCGCCCTCTGGGACCTGGTGCACGGCCAGGCCGCCGGCGACGTGCTGTTCACCTGGCGGGGAGGCTTCGGACAGCAGTTCCTGTCCGACTACTACACCTACCTCGGCAACCCCTTCTCCTGGCTCGCGGTGCTGGTGCCGCGCGAACACGTGGACCTGGCCGTCTTCGTGATCACCCCGGTCACGATGGGCACCGCGGCCGCCCTGATGACCGTCTACCTCGGCAAGCTGCACCCCGGGCCGTGGTGGCAGCGCGGGGTGCTCGGGGCGACGTACGGCCTGTGCGGGTGGGCGCTGAGCGACGCCTCGTACATCCCCATGTGGCTGTGGGGCCTGGTGGCCCTCCCGCTGCTCGGCATCGCCGTCGAGTGGTGCCTGGAGGGCCGCCGCTGGCCGGGCGTGGCGCTGCTGGTCGCCCTCGCCTGGTTCGGGAACTTCTACACGGCGATGATGGCCACGATGGCGGCCTGCGTCCTGCTGGCGATCCGCCTGGTGACCCTGGACATGACGGGCGCGCAGCGGCTGCGCGCCGTGGGGCGGGCGGCCACCGCGGCCGCCACGGGCATCCTCCTCACGCTCCCCCTCCTCCTCCCGTCGTTCCTGTCGAGCGGGGCCGCGCAGCCCACCAAGGCCGGTGCCTTCGACCCCGTACGGATCGAGGTCTTCCTCGCCGGGATGCTCCCGGCCACCCACCTGTGGGGCGGCCGGCCGCGCCTGTACGTCGCCTCCCTCGGCCTGATCCTGGCCGGGAGCTTCCTGCTGAACGGCCGGATCGCGGCGCGCACCCGCCTGACATGGGCGGCCGCCACCCTCCTCGTCCTCGTGTCCTTCCAGTTCCCGCCGACCCAGTACGTGTGGCACGGCCTGGCGGTGCCGAACGGCAACCCGTACCGCGAGGCCTTCGTCTTCAGCGGGATGGTGGTCGTGGTGGCCTGGCTGGCGCTGGCCAACCGCCCGCGCCCGCTGCACCTGGCCCTGTCGGCCGGCCTCCTGGTCCTGGCCACCTTCGTCCTGCGCCACGCCGACGACTTCGGCGGCTGGACCTGGCCCGCCGTCCTCGCCGGCGGCGCGGTGTCCCTGCTGGCCCTGACCCTCCTGGCCCTGGGCGAGAAGCGCCGCGCGCTGGTCCCGGTGGCCGCGCTGCTGATGATCGGCGTCGTCTTCGCCGAATCGGCGGTCGCCGCGGCCAACGCGGACGCCCGCCGCTCCCGCGAGCGCTGGGCCCACCCCGCCGCGACCTCGAACCGCTCGATCACGAACCACTTCGAGGCCGTCCAGAAGGCGGACGGCTGGCCCGCCTACCGGACGGACTCGGGCGCGCCGCAGACCTCGTACAACGACGCCCTCGCCCTCCGGGCGGAGGGACCGCAGTACTACAGCAGCTACCTCCCCGAGGCCACCTACCGGGCCCTGGAGCCCCTCGGCTACGGCTTCAAGAACGACGGCCGGACCTTCTTCGGCGCCGACAACCCGGTCCTGGACGCGATCTTCTCCATCGGCGCCCGGGTCCGCCCCGGGACGGAGCCGAACACCTGGACGTCGACCCGCTTCCCCACCCCTCCCCTGGTCACGCTCCGCACGGCCCCGTACACCTCCCCCAACCCGGCCGGCTCGGTCTACGCCCGCCAGGAGAACGTCCTGGGCGCCACGGTCTACGAGGTCCCGCGGACCACCCGGACGGGCACCCCCGCCACCCAGACCTACACGGCCCAGTGCACCCCCGGCTCCGAGGCGTACTGGTACTCCCCCGCCCTCCACGGCACGCTACGCACCGGCGCCTCCGCCCTCCCCCTCGAGGACCGCATGACGGGCGTCCTCCCCCTCGGCCCCGTCCCCGCCTCCGGCACGGTCACCACCACGGTGGAGACCCGCACGGAGAACGCCACGGCCGGCCCGACCCCCATCGGCTGCCTGGACCGCACCCGCCTCGACGCGGCGGTCCGCCACCTGACCGCCACCGGCGCCACCACCGTCCGGGCGGGCGGCCACACCCTGGAAGCCACCCTCCCGCCGAACACCACCGGCACCGCCGTCCTTGCCGTCACGAACATCCCCGGCTGGCAGTGCTCGGCCCCGATCCGCGACCACAACGGCCTGCTCTCCCTCCCGGTCACCCCGAGCACCGGCCACCTCTCCTGCACCTTCACCCCCAAGGGCCTCACCCCGGGCCTGGCAGCCGCCACCCTGGCCCTCCTCACGCTCACCTCGGTCACCACAACGACCCACCTCAGACGCCGCCGCGGGATCCGCTAATCCGCCGTCACGCATCCCCGGTGACCAGTACATTGACCGCCCTGACAACCGGGGGGTGCACATGGCATCGGAGCACGTGGCGGGCGACGGAGGGCTGGACGATCGGGTCCCCTTCCTCGCCCGTTTGGAGGACGAGGACGGCGCTGCGTTACGGGCACTGGGCCACGAGCTGACCTTCGCGCCCCGCGCACACCTCATCCACCAGAACGAACCCGCCGCCCATGTCCTGCTGATCCTCCACGGCTGGACGAAGGTCACCAGCTCCGCCGCCAACGGCAAGGAGGCGCTGCTCGCCCTGCGCGGCCCGGGCGACATCATCGGCGAATCCGCCGCCCTCACCGGGCGCGCCCGCTCCGCCACCGTGACCGCGCTCGAACCGGTGCGCGCCGTGGCCGTCGCCCCCGAACGCTTCCGCGCCTTCCTCGCCCGCGTCCCCGCCGCCGCCTTCCAGCTCCTGGCCCTCACCACGGACCGCGCACGCGCCGGCGACCGGAGGCGGCTGGAGTTCGCCTCGCTGAGCGTGCGCGAGCGGCTGGCCGTCCTGCTCCAGGACCTGGCCCGTACCCACGGGCGGCGCACCGAGGAGGGGATCGAGATCACCGTCCCCCTCAGCAAGCAGGAGATCGGCGGAGCCATCGGGGCCTCCCGCGAGATGGTCCAGCGCCAGCTCAAGGACCTGCGCGACCGCGGGGTCGTCATCACGGGCCGCCGCACGACGGTGATCACACGGCCGGACGTACTGCGCCGGATCGCCCATGCGCAGGGCGAGAGCTGAACCGTCCCCTTCAGTGCAGGCCGTCACACTCCGGGTGTGCCATCCGCCCTCTCGGCGGCGCGCCCGTCTGCGCCAATCTTTTGTCATCCCTGCTGTCACCGCAGGAAGCCCACCACGAGAGGCGAGCATGAGCGACCCGATCCCCCGCACCTTCCTCCTCGTCGACACGGAGCGGTTCAGCGACCGCGACGACGTCCAGCAGGCCTATCTGCGCCGGATGCTGTACGACGTCGTCGACCGGACCCTGCTGGCCGCCGGAATCGATCAGACGTTACGGCTGCGCGCCGACCGGGGCGACGCGGTCATGGAGCTGATCGACCCGCATGTCCCGCTCAACATCCTGCTGCGCGCCCTGCTGACGGAGTTCCCCGCCCAACTCCGGGCCGTGAATCGGATGGCCGCCGCCTCGGCCCAGATTCGGCTGCGGGTCGTGCTCGCGACCGGGATCGTGATGATCGACGAACACGACGGATGGGTGGGCACCGACCTCAACGAGGCCTGCCGGCTCCTGGACGGCGAACCACTGCGTGCGGCGCTGCGCGAGCGGACGGACGACTACGCGCTCTGTGTTTCCCAGTCGGTCCACGCCGGGATCGTGCGGCACAACCACACCGGCATCCCTTCGGAGGAATTCCGCGAGATCACCATGCCCAGCAAGAACGGCCCGCTACAGGCGTGGCTGTACGGCGCCCTGCCTTCGGGGACAGCCCCCCAGCCGGTGACGGCCCCCGCGTCGACGGACCCCCCTCGGGGACCCCGAGGAGCGGGAGCCGGGGCGGTGACTGCCGGAGAGGGCCGGCCGGACGCCCCCGGAATCCGCTTCCAGGGCGTCAACGACGGATTCGTCGCCGGTCACATCGAGGGCAACGCCGTCCGGGCCGACGTGGTCCACGGCGACATCATCTTCGGTGACCGCCGGTGAGCGATCAGCCTGACCAGCCGGCCAACCCCGCCGAGGAGCCCGAGCCGGCACCAGCGGAAGGCGGGGGCGCGGCCGAACAGGAGAAGAAGATCGAGGAGGAGGCCCAGCAACCCTGGGCCACCCGTCGCGAGCTGCACGCCCACGCACCGAAGTCGATGGCGTTCGACGGCACCAACCACGGCGTCGTCGCCGACCGGATCATCGGCAACGTCACCACCGAAATCCACTACAGCTTCGGCGGGCTCGGCAGCGGCACCCCCGCCTCGGGGGAGATATCGCCTGCCTACCTCGACCGGCTGTCCGGTGTCTTCGTCGACGAGGGCACCCGCTTCGCGCAGCTGCGCGACCGCCTCTTGAAGGAGCAGGTCCTCGTCCTCACGGGGACACCCTTCACCGGGCGCCGGGCTGCCGCGCTCATGCTCCTCCGCTCCGTGGGCGCCACCCCGGTGCACGCCCTGGACAGCACCACGGCCCCGGGGAGCCTGACGGGCCTGTTCGGCACACCCGGGAAGGCGGCCGGCTACGTGCTGTGCGACCTGACCACCAGCCGCGACGACCCATTGCGCGAAGCCCAGTTCAACGCTCTGCGCGACCTCATGCACGAACAGAAGACCCATCTGGTGATCACCACCGGTGTGGGGGCATACCTGGAAGACGCCATCCGCCCCGAGGAGTGGAAGCCTCCGGGCCAGAAGGCGGTCCTGGCCGCCCGGCTCACCGTGGACGTCGGAGCCGAGGCCACCTCCCGGTTGCTCGCCCTCCCAGGCGTCGACGAGTTCCTCTCCCGCGACCACCAACTCCGCGAGGTCGTCGGATACGCGACGGAGTTACGCCAGTACGCAGTGGGCCAGCGCGACGAGAGCGAGCTGGCCGACTACTCCCTGCGCGCGCTGAAGCACCAGGTGCGCGAGTGGTTCGCGGAGCCCGAGGAGATCATCCACCTGCGGGAGAAGGCCTTCCTCATCGCCTTGGCCGCCTTCGACGGCGGCCCGTACGCCCTGACGGCAGAGCTCAGCGACCTGCTGTACTCCCAGCTCCAGCGGGTCGGCGACCCCAAGCGCCACGAAGCCATCCCCGTCTTCAGCACCCACATCGGCAAGCGGCTCCAGCTCGCCCGGGCGGATACGTATGCGGAGGCCGAGGACACTGAGTGGGGCGAGGTCACCCAGCTCAAAGCGGCCTTTCTCGACGACCGGACGGCCCTCGTCCTGCTTCCGGAGGTGTGGACTGGACATCCCGCCGCCCGACCGGCCCTGGTGAAGTGGCTGAACGAGCTGGCGGACGACGGGCGGCCACTGGTGCGCACCCGCGCCGCCGCCACCGCCGCCGTACTCGCGCGCACGGACCTGCCGTCCACGATGGCCCTGATCATCGAACCCTGGGCCCGCTCGGACAGGGCCCGGAGGCGGACGACAGCTGTCAGCGCCCTCACCCTCGCCCACCAGATCGACGCGCCGAACATCCCCCGCATCATCGACGCCTGGAGCGCGGATGCGGACGACCCCCGCCCCTGTTGGGTCGCGGTGCGGGCCCAGGGGCTGATCGGAACCGAGCGCCCCGAGGCTGCCCTGGCATCCCTGCGCGCCCAGGCCCAACGGCAGCACGCGAGGAAGAACCCCGACCAGCAGGTGCGCGACGAACTCCCGAAATCGGTCGCCCTCCTCCTGCTCTCACCCGAAGCGGACACCGTCCTCGCCGAACTGTTGCGGAGCCTTCCCGACCACCGTTCCGCCCGCGAGCTCGCCGTGCAGGGCTTCCTCACCGCGTGCGGTCGGCGTGACGAGGAAGCCGGACACGGCCGCCCGCTGGTCCTCGACTGGTATGCGCGCGCCGACCAGGACGACAGCCCGGCGGCGCTCGGAATCGTGCAGCTCGTGCGTGACGCCCTCGACGACCGCGCCTTCACCGAGGAAGCCGAGCGGGTGCTGCGTGGCTGGATCCAGGCCGCCGACCAGGACGAGAAGACGGAATGGGCGCTGGCCTCGCTGCTGACCCGGCTGGCCGCGACCCCCCGCGAGATTTCCCGCCTGGACTACCTGCTGCGCAACCCGCAGGGCCCCGACGGTGGCCCGTATCCACAGGTCGCCACCCGGCTGCGCGCCGTGCTCCCCCGCCCCATGCCCGCCTGAAGGGAAGGCCCGCACGATGTACGACTTCAACCAGCGCGCCGAACGCAACACCAAGCTGACCGACCCCGTCGTCACGGTCCGCCAGATCGGCCGCTTCGAGTTCGGCGGCCTGGCGGCGACACGCATCGACCACGCCTTGGTCTACGCGACCCCGAAGGGCACGTACGTGACGTATCTGCCCCCGAACCGGCCACGTCCCAGGACCACACGTCTCTACACCGCCGTGTACGAGGTGGACATGGGGGCGCATCCCGTCCAGGCGCAGATCTCACTGCCCAGTGACAACGACGCCCACGAGTTCACAGCAGCGGTCGACCTCACCTGGCAGGTCGCCGACCCCGCCCTGTACGTGCGAAGCGGCTGCCGTGACGTCCCCCGGCTGCTGATCGGCGAACTGGAACAGTCCTGCCGGCCGGTGACCAGAGGCTTCCACATCACGGGCAGTGCGGCTGCCGAAGAACGGCTGCTCGCCACGGTGAACGCCGGCAAGCCGCTCGGCGAAGGCGTCGGGCTGCGCGTCGACTGGACGGTCCGCTTGCGCCGCGACGCCGACAACATCGAACACGAGCGGCGCCTCCAGGCCGCCCGGCACGAGCTGGAGCTCCAGCGGTACGAGGCCCAGAAGATCGCCTTCTACCAGCAACACTTCACCCAGGGCGGCATCCAGGCCTGGGCCCTGCACCTGGCCCGACACCCCGAGGACACCCAGCTCGCGCTGGACAGCATGGAGAAGCACCAGCTCGCGCTCCTCCGCTCGCAGCTCGACCAGGTCAAGACGCTCCTGGGCCCCGACGGTGGTGAGGCCCACGAGCTGGACCGCACCCGACAACTCATGATCGAGCAGATCAACAAGGCTCTCGCGCCCCACTCCCATGCCCCACTGCCCACGCCGGAGCTCCCGGAGCTGCCGCCCGATTACGGACGCCGCCCCCATCCGCCCGCCGGCCCGGAGCGGGCGCGGTGACCAAGCCCGCCGAGTCGCCCGGTCTCCCGCCGGATTACCCCCGGTACCCAGAGGCCCCACCGCCCACGCCCGCGCACGTCCCCTCGCAGCCCAGCCCGGAGCACGACGATCTCGACTACCGCCACCCCGGAGGGACACGCGTCCATTACCGCGCCCGGCAGCGCACCGCCGACGCCACCGCCCTCGGCCGGCTCGCTCTGCACGTGCCGGGATTCCTGACGAGCCTGCTCGTCGTACTGGGAATGGCCACATTGCTGGAAGCCTGGCTCGGGCTGCCGGCCTGGCTGCCGACCGCCCTGTGGCTGGCTTCCGGTGCCCTCACGTTCCACCGCCCCAGCGAGCGGTTCCTGGCCCGTCACCTGCTCCGGCTCAAGCACCCGATCCCTTGCGAGCTGGCCCTGCTGACCCCCGTGTGGCGTGAGGTGACCGCCCGTGCCGGCGTGGACGGCGACCGCTACGAGCTGTGGATCGAGGACAGCGACGACCTGAACGCCCTCGCCGCCGCCGGCCATATCGTCGCCGTCACCCGTCGGGCCCTGGAACGGCTGCCCGAGGCGCAACTGGCCGCGGTACTCGCCCACGAACTGGGCCATCACACCGCCGGGCACGCATGGACAAGCCTCCTCAGCTGGTGGTATTCGCTCCCGGGCCGGTTGGCCTGGCAGTGCCTGGCCGCAGCCACCGTAGGGCTGATCCGCATCACGAGCGGGTTCTCGTACGTGGCCGCAGGCATCCTGATCGTCCTGCTTGGGTGGATCACCTTCGCCACCCTGACCCTGACCTACGGCCTGCCGCTGCTTCTGCTCGCGCTGCCCTACTTGTCCGCCGCCGTCGGACGCCGCGCCGAACTCCGCGCCGACATGCACGCAGCCTCACTGGGCTTCGGTCCGATGCTCTCCCGGACGCTGCACGACGGACTGGCCGAGGAAGCGTCACCGTCCGACGACGGCATGCTGTCCCGGCTGCTCTCCACCCACCCCGACCACCGGACCCGCCTCCACCACCTGCAGCGCTACCTCACGCCCCGCCCCTAGAACGCCGCAGGGCGGTCACCCTCTCGGGTGACCGCCCTGCGGTTACTGCTCTTCGACGACTCAGCCGTTGTACGGGCCGTAGTCGTAGTCCTCCAGCGGGACAGCCTGGCCGGAGCCGGTGCCGAAGGGCGAGTAGTCGATGTCGTCGTAGCCGACGGCCGAGTACATCGCTGCCTTGGCTTCCTCGGTGGGCTCGACCCGGATGTTGCGGTAGCGGGACAGGCCCGTACCGGCCGGGATGAGCTTACCGATGATGACGTTCTCCTTGAGGCCGATGAGGCTGTCGGACTTGGCGTTGATCGCCGCATCCGTCAGGACTCGGGTCGTCTCCTGGAAGGAGGCGGCCGACAGCCAGGACTCCGTCGCCAGCGAGGCCTTGGTGATACCCATCAGCTGCGGACGGCCGGAGGCGGGGTGACCGCCCTCGGTGACCACACGACGGTTCTCGGTCTCGAACTTCGAGCGCTCGACGAGCTCGCCCGGCAGGAGCTCCGCGTCGCCGGACTCGATGATCGTCACGCGGCGCAGCATCTGCCGGATGATGATCTCGATGTGCTTGTCGTGGATCGACACGCCCTGCGAGTTGTAGACCTTCTGGACTTCGCCGACCAGGTGGACCTGGACGGCACGCTGGCCGAGGATGCGCAGCACGTCGTGCGGGTTGGTGGCACCCATGGTGAGCTTCTGGCCCACCTCGACGTGGTCGCCCTCGTGCACGATGACCTTGGCGCGCTTGGAGATCGGGAAGGCCGTCTCCTCGCTGCCGTCGTCGGGCGTGATGACGATCTTCTTCGTCTTCTCGGTCTCCTCGATCCGCACGCGGCCGGCGGCCTCGGAGATCGGGGCGACACCCTTCGGGGTACGGGCCTCGAAGAGCTCGACGACACGCGGCAGACCCTGCGTGATGTCGTCACCGGCCACACCACCGGTGTGGAAGGTACGCATCGTCAGCTGGGTACCGGGCTCACCGATGGACTGGGCGGCGATGATGCCGACCGCCTCGCCGATGTCGACGAGCTTGCCGGTGGCCAGCGAGCGGCCGTAGCAGAAGGCACAGGTGCCGACCGCGGACTCGCAGGTCAGGACCGAGCGGGTCTTGACCTCCTCGACGCCGTTCGCGATGAGGGCGTCGATGAGCACGTCGCCGAGGTCCACGTTCGCCGGCGCGATGACCTTGCCGTCGATGACGACGTCCTCGGCCAGCATGCGGGCGTACACGGAGGTCTCGACGTCGTCCGCCTTGCGGAGGACACCCGCCTCGTCCTTGACACCGATCTTGAGCTTGAGGCCGCGCTCGGTGCCGCAGTCCTCCTCGCGGATGATGACGTCCTGCGAGACGTCCACCAGACGACGGGTGAGGTAACCCGAGTCGGCGGTACGCAGGGCGGTGTCCGCCAGACCCTTACGGGCACCGTGCGTGGAGATGAAGTACTCCAGAACGGTGAGGCCCTCACGGAAGGACGCCTTGATCGGACGCGGGATGGTCTCGTTCTTCGCGTTCGACACCAGACCACGCATACCGGCGATCTGTCGCATCTGCATCATGTTTCCTCGGGCACCCGAGTCAACCATCATGAAGATGGGGTTCGTCTTGGGGAAGTTCGCGTTCATCGCCTCGGCAACCTCGTTGGTCGCCTTGGTCCAGATCGCGATGAGCTCCTGCGTGCGCTCGTCCTTGGTGATCAGACCGCGCTCGTACTGCTTCTGGACCTTCTCGTCCTGCGCCTCGTAGCCCGCGACGATGGCCTTCTTGGCCTCGGGCACGACGACGTCGGAGATGGCCACGGTGACGCCCGAACGGGTCGCCCAGTGGAAGCCGGCCGCCTTCAGGTTGTCGAGCGTCGCCGCCACGATCACCTTGGGGTAGCGCTCCGCCAGGTCGTTGACGATCTCGGAGAGCTGCTTCTTGCCCACCGAGTAGTCGACGAACGGGTAGTCCTCGGGCAGCAGCTCGTTGAAGAGCGCGCGACCCAGGGTCGTCTTCAGACGGAAGCTGTCGCCCGGCTGGAACTCCTGCTCGCCCTCCTCGGCGACCGGCGGCACCCAGCCGCGCGGCGGGATGGTGCCCACCGGGAAGCGGATGTCGACGGACGACTGCAGCGCGAGCTCGCCGGCGTCGAACGCCATGATCGCCTCGGCCGTGGAGCCGAACGCGCGGCCCTCGCCCTTGGTGTCACGGAGCTCACCGTCGGTGGTCAGGAAGAACAGACCCAGGACCATGTCCTGCGTCGGCATCGTGACCGGACGGCCGTCGGCCGGCTTGAGGATGTTGTTCGAGGACAGCATCAGGATGCGGGCCTCGGCCTGCGCCTCCGCGGAGAGCGGCAGGTGCACGGCCATCTGGTCACCGTCGAAGTCCGCGTTGAACGCGGTGCAGACGAGCGGGTGGATCTGGATGGCCTTGCCTTCGACCAGCTGGGGCTCGAAGGCCTGGATGCCGAGGCGGTGCAGCGTGGGCGCACGGTTCAGCAGCACCGGGTGCTCGGCGATGACCTCTTCGAGCACGTCGTAGACGACCGTGCGGCCGCGCTCGACCATGCGCTTCGCCGACTTGATGTTCTGCGCGTGGTTCAGGTCGACCAGGCGCTTCATCACGAACGGCTTGAAGAGCTCCAGCGCCATGGCCTTCGGCAGACCGCACTGGTGCAGCTTGAGCTGCGGGCCGACGACGATCACGGAACGCGCGGAGTAGTCCACGCGCTTGCCGAGGAGGTTCTGACGGAATCGACCCTGCTTGCCCTTCAGCATGTCGCTGAGGGACTTCAGCGGGCGGTTGCCGGGGCCCGTCACCGGGCGGCCGCGACGACCGTTGTCGAAGAGCGCGTCCACGGCCTCCTGGAGCATGCGCTTCTCGTTGTTCACGATGATCTCGGGGGCACCGAGGTCGAGAAGGCGCTTCAGGCGGTTGTTGCGGTTGATCACGCGGCGGTACAGGTCGTTCAGGTCGGAGGTCGCGAAGCGGCCACCGTCCAGCTGCACCATCGGACGCAGGTCCGGCGGGATGACCGGCACGCAGTCCAGCACCATGCCCTTGGGGCTGTTGCTGGTCTGCAGGAACGCGGAGACGACCTTGAGGCGCTTGAGCGCACGGGTCTTCTTCTGGCCCTTGCCGGTACGGATGATCTCGCGGAGGCGCTCGGCCTCCTCCTCGAGGTCGAAGGACTCCAGGCGCTTCTGCAGCGCCGCGGCACCCATCGAACCGTCGAAGTACGTACCGAAGCGGTCGCGCAGCTCGCGGTAGAGCAGCTCGTCGCCCTCGAGGTCCTGGACCTTGAGGTTCTTGAAGCGGTTCCACACCTCGTCGAGGCGGTCGATCTCGCGCTGGGCGCGGTCACGGAGCTGCTTCATCTCGCGCTCGGCGCCTTCGCGCACCTTGCGGCGCACGTCGGCCTTGGCGCCCTCGGCCTCGAGCTCGCCCAGGTCGCTCTCGAGCTTCTTGGCGCGGCCTTCGAGGTCCGCGTCACGGCGGTTCTCGATCTGCTGGCGCTCGACGGAGACGTGGGCCTCCAGCGACGGCAGGTCGCGCTGACGGCGCTCGTCGTCGACGAACGTGATCATGTACGCGGCGAAGTAGATGACCTTCTCGAGGTCCTTCGGCGCGAGGTCGAGCAGGTAGCCAAGACGCGACGGAACGCCCTTGAAGTACCAGATGTGGGTGACGGGAGCGGCGAGCTCGATGTGGCCCATCCGCTCACGGCGCACCTTGGCGCGCGTGACCTCGACGCCACAGCGCTCACAGATGATGCCCTTGAAGCGGACACGCTTGTACTTGCCGCAGTAGCACTCCCAGTCCCGGGTCGGACCGAAGATCTTCTCGCAGAAGAGTCCGTCCTTCTCGGGCTTGAGGGTGCGGTAGTTGATGGTCTCCGGCTTCTTGACCTCGCCGTGGGACCAGGTTCGGATGTCGTCCGCGGTGGCAAGGCCGATCCGCAGCTCGTCGAAGAAGTTGACGTCGAGCACTGTGCGTCAATCCCTCTTTCGGGGTCGAGTCTCAATCATGGTCTGAACGGTCCCGGGGGCGGCCGGGGGGATCACGCGGATCCCCCCGGCCAGGCCCGTCAGACCTCTTCGACGCTGCTCGGCTCGCGCCGGGACAGGTCGATACCGAGCTCCTCCGCCGCGCGGAAGACGTCCTCGTCGGTGTCGCGCATCTCGATGGACATGCCGTCCGAGGACAGCACCTCCACGTTGAGGCAGAGCGACTGCATTTCCTTGATGAGCACCTTGAAGGACTCGGGAATGCCCGGCTCGGGGATGTTCTCGCCCTTGACGATGGCCTCGTAGACCTTCACGCGGCCGGTCACGTCGTCGGACTTGATCGTCAGGAGTTCCTGGAGTGCGTACGCGGCACCGTAAGCCTCAAGCGCCCACACCTCCATCTCACCGAAGCGCTGACCACCGAACTGCGCCTTACCACCCAGCGGCTGCTGCGTGATCATCGAGTACGGACCGGTCGAACGGGCGTGGAGCTTGTCGTCGACCAGGTGGTGCAGCTTGAGGATGTACATGTACCCGACCGAGATCGGGTCCGGGAACGGCTCGCCGGAGCGGCCGTCGAACAGGCGCGCCTTACCGGTCGGGAGCACCATGCGCTCGCCGTCGCGGTTCGGGATGGTGTGCTGGAGCAGGCCGGCCAGCTCGTCCTCACGCGCACCGTCGAAGACGGGGGTGGCGACGTTGGTGCCGGGGGCGACCTGGTCGGCGCCGATCGCCTGGAGGCGCTGCGCCCACTCGTCCGCCAGGCCGGAGACGTCCCAGCCGCGGCTGGCGAGCCAGCCGAGGTGGATCTCCAGGACCTGTCCCGGGTTCATTCGGGACGGGACACCCAGCGGGTTCAGGATGATGTCGACCGGAGTTCCGTCCTCGAGGAACGGCATGTCCTCGATCGGAAGGATCTTCGAGATGACGCCCTTGTTGCCGTGGCGGCCGGCGAGCTTGTCACCGTCGGTGATCTTGCGCTTCTGGGCGACGTAGACGCGGACCAGCTGGTTCACGCCCGGAGGAAGCTCGTCGCCCTCCTCGCGGTCGAAGACGCGGACGCCGATGACCTTGCCGATCTCACCGTGAGGCACCTTGAGCGAGGTGTCGCGCACCTCGCGGGCCTTCTCACCGAAGATCGCGCGGAGCAGGCGCTCCTCGGGGGTCAGCTCGGTCTCACCCTTGGGCGTGACCTTGCCGACCAGGATGTCGCCGGCGACGACGTCCGCACCGATGCGGATGATGCCGCGCTCGTCGAGGTCGGCGAGGACCTCCTCGGAGACGTTCGGGATGTCCCGGGTGATCTCCTCGGGGCCCAGCTTGGTGTCACGGGCGTCGACCTCGTGCTCCTCGATGTGGATCGAGGAGAGGACGTCGTCCTGCACGAGGCGCTGCGACAGGATGATCGCGTCCTCGTAGTTGTGGCCTTCCCACGGCATGAACGCGACGAGCAGGTTCTTGCCGAGGGCCATCTCGCCCTCTTCGGTGGCCGGGCCGTCGGCGAGGACCTGGGCCTCGACGATCCGGTCGCCCTCGTTGACGATGACCTTCTGGTTGACCGAGGTGCCCTGGTTCGAGCGGGAGAACTTGGCGACGCGGTACGTGGTGTACGTGCCGTCGTCGTTGGCGACGGTGATGTAGTCGGCCGAGACCTCCTGGACGACACCGTCCTTCTCCGCCTTGATCGAGTCGCCGGCGTCGACCGCACAGCGGTACTCCATGCCGGTGCCGACGAGCGGGGCCTCCGCCTTGATGAGCGGAACGGCCTGGCGCATCATGTTCGCGCCCATGAGGGCGCGGTTGGCGTCGTCGTGCTCGAGGAAGGGGATCATCGCGGTCGCGACGGACACCATCTGGCGCGGCGAGACGTCCATGTAGTCCACGTCGGACGGCTCGACGTAGTCGACCTCGCCGCCACGCTTGCGGACCAGGACGCGGTTCTCGGTGAAGCGCAGGTCGTCGTCCAGGCGGGCGTTCGCCTGGGCGATGACGAAGCGGTCTTCCTCGTCGGCGGTGACGTAGTCGACCTCGTCGGTGACCTGGCCGTCGACGACCTTGCGGTACGGGGTCTCGATGAAACCGAACGCGTTGACGCGGCCGTAGGAGGCGAGCGAGCCGATCAGACCGATGTTCGGGCCTTCGGGGGTCTCGATCGGACACATGCGGCCGTAGTGCGACGGGTGCACGTCACGGACCTCGAAGCCGGCCCGCTCACGGGAGAGACCGCCGGGACCCAGGGCCGAGAGGCGACGCTTGTGCGTCAGACCCGACAGCGGGTTGTTCTGGTCCATGAACTGCGACAGCTGGCTGGTGCCGAAGAACTCCTTGATGGAGGCGACGACCGGCCGGATGTTGATCAGGGTCTGCGGCGTGATCGCCTCGACGTCCTGGGTGGTCATGCGCTCGCGCACGACGCGCTCCATACGGGCGAGACCCGTACGGACCTGGTTCTGGATGAGCTCGCCGACGTTGCGCAGACGACGGTTGCCGAAGTGGTCGATGTCGTCGGTCTCGACGACGATCGAACGGCCCGACTCACCGATGGTCTCGGTCTCGCCCGCGTGGAGCTTCACGAGGTACTTGATCGTCGCGATGATGTCGTCGGTGGTGAGCACACCGGCGTCGAGCGGCTCGTCGGCGCCGAGCTTCTTGTTCACCTTGTAGCGGCCGACCTTCGCGAGGTCGTAGCGCTTCGGGTTGAAGTAGAGGTTCTCGAGCAGCGTCTGAGCGGCCTCGCGGGTCGGCGGCTCGCCCGGGCGCAGCTTGCGGTAGATGTCGAGCAGCGCGTCGTCCTGGCCCTGGGTGTGGTCCTTCTCCAGGGTGGCGCGCATGGACTCGTACTCGCCGAACTCCTCGAGGATCTGCTCGGTGGTCCAGCCGAGAGCCTTCAGGAGGACGGTGACGGACTGCTTGCGCTTGCGGTCGATGCGGACACCGACCATGTCGCGCTTGTCGACCTCCATCTCCAGCCAGGCACCCCGGGACGGGATGATCTTGGCGGAGAAGATGTCCTTGTCGGACGTCTTGTCGATGGAGGAGTCGAAGTAGACACCGGGGGAGCGGACAAGCTGCGACACGACGACACGCTCGGTGCCGTTGATGACGAAGGTGCCCTTGTTGGTCATGAGCGGGAAGTCGCCCATGAAGACCGTCTGAGACTTGATCTCTCCGGTCTCGTTGTTCGTGAACTCGGCCGTGACGAACAGCGGAGCCGCGTACGTGAAGTCGCGCTCCTTGCACTCGTCGACGGAGTTCTTCGCCGGCTCGAAACGGTGGTCGCGGAAGGTCAGCGACATCGACCCGGAGAAGTCCTCGATCGGCGAGATCTCCTCGAAGATCTCTTCCAGACCGGACTTGGTGGGGACGTCCTGTCCACTCTCAAGCGCCGACTCGACGCGGGACTTCCAGGCGGCGTTGCCGAGCAGCCAGTCAAAGCTCTCGGTCTGCAGCGCCAGGAGGTTCGGAACCTCGAGCGGCTCCTTGATCTTTGCAAAGGAGATGCGCAGCGGGGCGGTGCTGGCACCGTTGTTCGTATTGGTCGAGGCGTTGCGCGAGGCGGCCAAGAGGGGGTCCTTCCGAGGGCTCGGACTCACTACGCGCGTACCGGTCCCAGCCGACACAAAGACAAGGTGCTTCCGATCTGGCCAAAAGGCCAGGTCAGGGCGGTCAGTCAGATGTGCTCGAGCGTGGGCATGCCCCTGGCGACGGGCAGGGGACAGCTAACAGGCAGCGCAAAGGGTCAGTGTAGCCACTCGGCTCACTGATGTCCAGACCGCGTCTCCGGCAACCGGCAACAGGCCCTTCCCTACGTTGTTCAACCGACACGCTGCGGCTCTCGAACACAGAGCGCGTATCAGTACTGCCCTCTTCGTAGTCGATCCATGCCTCGGATCCAGGATCGAGCTGGCCGACCTCACGACGGACTGAGAATTGCGCGCCGCTGGCCGTTCGTCAAGGCCCCGTGCTCCGAGCGGATCATCTCCGGACCCTGCTTCGAGGCAACGAAGATCACCCTACTCCCCAACGAGACCAGGGCAAGTCAGGCACTGCGGATACGCCGAAGGGCGACCACCCTTACGGGTGATCGCCCTTGGCTGAGGCCGTCTAGGCGGCCTCAGAGGTGTTACTTGACCTCGACGGAGGCGCCGGCAGCCTTGAGGGCCTCAGCGGCCTTGTCAGCGGCTTCCTTGTTGGCCTTCTCGAGAACCGGCTTCGGGGTGCCGTCGACGAGGTCCTTGGCCTCCTTCAGACCCAGGGAGGTCAGCTCGCGCACGACCTTGATGACCTGGATCTTCTTGTCGCCGGCGCCGGTGAGGATGACGTCGAACTCGTCCTTCTCCTCGACCTCGGCAGCGGCACCGGCGCCCGGGGCACCCGGGGCGGCGACGGCGACGGCCGCGGCGGCGGTGACGTCGAACTTCTCCTCGAAGGCCTTCACGAACTCGGAGAGCTCGATGAGGGTCATCTCCTCGAACTGGGCGAGGAGGTCGTCCTGAGAGAGCTTCGCCATGATGGGCGATCCTTCCACTTAATTCGGCAGGTGCCGGATGTATAGAGAGGCGGGCGTAACGGCCCGCTACGACCCGCGCACTAGGCGGCGCGGATCAGTGCGCGAGCCGAATTACTCGGCACCGCCCTGCTCGGCGAGCTTGACGCGAAGCGCTTCCGCGGTGCGGACGAACTTCGACGGCAGCGCCTGGAAGAGCGAGGCAGCCTGAGACTGCTTGCCCTTGAACGCGCCGGCCAGCTTGCTGAGCAGAACCTCGCGGGACTCGAGGTCCGCGAGCTGCTTGATCTCATCGGCGGTCAGCGCCTTGCCATCAAGGACACCGCCCTTGATGATGAGGTTCGGGTTCTCCTTGGCGAAGTCACGAAGACCCTTGGCCGACTCCACCGGGTCACCGGTGATGAAGGCGGCACCCGTCGGACCAGTGAACTGGTCGTCGAGCGAGGTGATCCCGGCGTTGTTAGCCGCAATCTTGGTCAGCGTGTTCTTCACCACGGCGTACTGGGCGTTCTCACCGAGCGAGCGACGCAGCGTCTTGAGCTGCGCGACGGTGAGACCCCGGTACTCGGTCAGCACAACGGCGTTCGAGCTGCGGAACTTGTCCTCAAGCTCGGCTACGTCGGCAGCCTTGTCGGGCCTTGCCATAGAGCGTCGGCCTCCTTCCGGGTGATGAGGACCGCTCAGAAGGGGCTGACATACAAAACGCCCCGGCGCAGGCGCCAGGGCGTAGCTCAACCGGACGAAGTCCGGGAACGATTCCTCAGTCACCTGCGCGGGTCGTCCGCAGTAGCGGATCCTTCGGCCACCGCACCCTTCCAGGCACGGCAACGACCAGCGGTCTTTGGCTTCTGTGGAAGCGTACGCGAACCATGGGTGCGGGTGCAAATCCGCCCGTACGGCGGAGCCGCCCCCGCGCCCCCGCCGGCCCCCAGGGCGGGCGGGGAGGCCTGCGAGGAGGACGCGGCCGCCGCACGGCCCGTCGGCCGTCTTCCCGTCCTCTCCCGCCCTCTCCCGTCCTCGCGGGCCGTCGTGGCCCGCCCGGGCATGCGCCCCATCCGACGGGCGCGGAACACGAAGAACGGGCCCTCCGCTCCCCGCGAGGGGAGTGGAGGGCCCGTTCAGCCACTCAGGCGAGCCGTGAGGCTCAGACCGCGGCCGGGTCTTCCTCGACGAGGAGGTTCCGGGTGCGGTTGGAGTCCAGCTGGATGCCGGGGCCCATCGTGGTGCTCAGGGCGGCCTTCTTGATGTAGCGGCCCTTGGCGGCGGACGGCTTCAGACGGATGATCTCGTCCAGGGCCGCCGCGTAGTTCTCGACCAGCTGCTCATCGGAGAAGGAGACCTTGCCGATGATGAAGTGCAGGTTCGAGTGCTTGTCGACGCGGAACTCGATCTTGCCACCCTTGATGTCGGTGACAGCCTTGGCGACGTCCATGGTGACGGTGCCGGTCTTCGGGTTCGGCATGAGACCACGCGGACCGAGCACGCGGCCGAGGCGGCCGACCTTGCCCATGAGGTCCGGGGTGGCCACGACGGCGTCGAACTCGTTGAGGCGGTTGCCCTTGGCGATCTCGTTGATCAGCTCGTCGTCGCCGACGATGTCGGCGCCGGCGGCTTCCGCGGCCGCAGCACGGTCACCGGTCGCGAAGACCAGGACCCGGGCGGTCTTGCCGGTGCCGTGCGGGAGGTTCACGGTGCCGCGGACCATCTGGTCGGCCTTGCGCGGGTCGACACCCAGGCGGAAGGCAACCTCGACGGTGGAGTCGAACTTGGTGGTGCTGGTGTCCTTGGCGAGACGGACGGCCTCGAGGGGAGCGTAGAGCTTCTCCCGGTCGATCTTGGCGTCCGCAGCGCGGAGAGTCTTGCTGCGCTTCACTTCTGCTCCTGTGTAAGTACTTCAGGCGTGGAGTCGTGGTGCGGACCAGCGCTTGGTCCTACCACTGGGGACTGCGAGGGGGCTGGATCAGCCCTCGACCGTGATACCCATCGAACGGGCGGTGCCGGCGATGATCTTCTCGGCGGCGTCGATGTCGTTCGCGTTGAGGTCGGGCATCTTGATCGTGGCGATCTCGCGGACCTGGTCACGCGTGAGCTTCGCGACCTTGGTCTTGTGCGGCTCGCCGGAGCCCTTCTCGACGCCCGCGCTCTTCAGGATGAGGCGCGCGGCCGGCGGGGTCTTGGTGATGAAGGTGAAGGAGCGGTCCTCGTAGACCGTGATCTCCACCGGCACGACCATGCCACGCTGCGACTCGGTCGCGGCGTTGTAGGCCTTGCAGAACTCCATGATGTTGACGCCGTGCTGACCGAGCGCGGGGCCGACCGGCGGAGCCGGGTTGGCCGCACCGGCCTTGATCTGGAGCTTGATAAGCCCCGTGACCTTCTTCTTCTTGGGAGGCATTGCTCTCTCCGGGTCCTAGTGAGAGTTTTCAGCCGTCCTTCCGGTCATCCGGATGGAGGCATACCGCACCACGATAACGGGTATCAGTGCGGGGCTAAAAACCGAGCAGGTCAGACCGCCCTTGACGGGCTGGTCTGACCTGATTCGGAAGCGTTTGGTCCGGAAGATCAGTTCTTCTGGATCTGGTCGAAGCTGAGCTCGACCGGGGTCTCGCGGCCGAAGATCTCGACGAGGCCCTTGACCTTCTTCGAGTCCGGGTTGATCTCGTTGATCGTCGCCTGGAGCGTGGCGAACGGGCCGTCGGTGACGGTGACCGAGTCGCCGACCTCGAAGTCCAGGACCTCGATGGTGCGCTTGACGGCGGGCGCGGGCAGGCCGGCCTCTTCGGCAGCCTGCTTGGCGGCCTTCTCCTGCGCCTCGGGGGCGAGCATCTTGACGATCTCGTCGAGGGTCAGCGGGTACGGGTCGTACGCGTTGCCGACGAAGCCGGTGACACCCGGGGTGTTGCGGACGACGCCCCAGGACTCGTTCGTCAGATCCATGCGGACGAGAACGTAACCGGGCAGCTTGTTCTGCCGGACGTTCTTGCGCTCGCCGTTCTTGATCTGGACGATCTCTTCCTCGGGCACCTCGGCCTGGTAGATGAACTCCTCGACGTTCAGCGAGACGGCGCGCTGCTCCAGGTTGGCCTTCACGCGCTTCTCGTAGCCCGCGTAGGTGTGGATCACGTACCACTCACCGGGGAGCAGGCGCAGCTCCTCGCGGAGGGCCTGGATGGGGTCGACGGGCTCCGCCGGCTCGGCCGGGGCTTCCTCGTCGGCCTCGGCCTCGGCCTCGACGGCCTCGATGTCGGCCTCGTCCTCGGCGTCCTCGTCGGCGATCTCGTCGGCGATGTCGGCGTCGGCGGCCTCTTCGGCCTCGGCGCCATCAGCCTCGGCGTCGACCTCGTCCTCGACGTGCAGGGCGGCTTCCTCCGCGGCGGCGCCGGCTTCGGCGTCGGCGAGCTCGGCCTCGTCGGGGTCCACAGCGTCCGCCGCCTCGACGATGTCGAGCTCGTCCTCGACGGACTCGACGGAGTCGTGGCTCACGTTCAGGTTCGGGTCAGACACGGTGGCTGCTTCTTCCTGGATACAAAAGGTGGTGGAACATGCGAAAACGGGCGGCACCCATCAGGCGCCGCCCTCCGCGGGGATCAGCCGAAGACGAACTTGATGGCTTCCTGGAACCCATAGTCAATCACGGTCACCAGACCGATCATGATGACGACGAAGACGATCACCACGGTGGTGTACGTCGTGAGCTGGTTCCGGGTGGGCCAGACGACCTTGCGGAGTTCCGCGACGATCTGGCGGTAGAAAAGCGCGAGGCGCCCCAGGGGGCCCTTCTTCCCGCGCTTGCCGCCCTTGCGGGCCTTCTTCTCTCGAGTGTCGCTCTCGGCGTCAGGCATGTCGATGGAGCCCAGGGCGTCCGTCACGTCTCTCACCTGAATCCGGGTCGTGGCCGTAGCCGCGCCCGGTTGCGCCGCACGGCGTTGCATCGAAGTACGTACCTGCGCACACGTCCGAGAAGGAGTGTGAAGCAGGGCCGGAGGGACTCGAACCCCCAACCGCTGGTTTTGGAGACCAGTGCTCTACCAATTGAGCTACGACCCTTTGCGTTCCCCAACCTACCGCATCCGAGCGAGTGCACGGAGTGCTCACGCTCCGGGGCGGCTGTTGAGGACCAACGACAGGTGAGTGTACGTGGTCCGGGCCCTGACGTCGAACAGAAGACATCCGGATCTGCTCCGTCCGGTAACTGAAACGGTGTGCGGCGCTTCTCGGCCGTCTGGGACGATTGGCCCCATGACCTCTGCAACGCCTTCCTCCGAGCGCCGGGTGTCTGCCCGCATCGGCGCCATTTCCGAGTCCGCCACCCTCGCCGTCGACGCCAAGGCCAAGGCCCTCAAGGCCGCCGGCCGACCGGTCATCGGCTTCGGCGCGGGCGAGCCCGACTTCCCGACGCCGGACTACATCGTCGAGGCGGCGGTCGAGGCCTGCCGCGACCCGAAGTTCCACCGCTACACCCCGGCCGGCGGCCTGCCCGAGCTGAAGAAGGCCATCGCCGCCAAGACGCTGCGCGACTCCGGCTACGAGGTCGACGCCTCCCAGGTCCTGGTGACCAACGGCGGCAAGCAGGCCATCTACGAGGCCTTCGCCGCGATCCTCGACCCGGGCGACGAGGTCATCGTCCCGGCCCCCTACTGGACCACCTACCCCGAGTCGATCCGCCTCGCCGGCGGTGTCCCGGTGGAGGTCGTCGCCGACGAGACCACCGGTTACCGGGTCTCCGTCGAGCAGCTCGAGGCCGCGCGCACCGAGCGCACCAAGGTCGTCCTGTTCGTCTCCCCGTCCAACCCGACCGGCGCCGTCTACAGCGAGGACGACGCCCGCGCCATCGGCGAGTGGGCGGCCGAGCACGGCCTGTGGGTGCTGACCGACGAGATCTACGAGCACCTCGTCTACGGCGACGCGAAGTTCACCTCGCTCCCCGTGCTGGTCCCGGCCCTGCGCGACAAGTGCATCATCGTCAACGGCGTCGCCAAGACGTACGCCATGACCGGCTGGCGCGTGGGCTGGGTCATCGCCCCGCAGGACGTCATCAAGGCCGCGACCAACCTCCAGTCGCACGCCACCTCCAACGTCTCCAACGTCGCCCAGGTCGCCGCGCTGGCCGCCGTCTCCGGCAACCTGGACGCCGTCGCCGAGATGCGCAAGGCCTTCGACCGCCGCCGCCAGACCATGGTGAAGATGCTCAACGAGATCGACGGCGTCTTCTGCCCGACCCCCGAGGGCGCGTTCTACGCGTACCCGTCGGTCAAGGAGCTGCTGGGCAAGGAGATCCGCGGCAAGCGCCCGCAGACCTCGGTCGAGCTCGCCGCGCTGATCCTCGACGAGGCCGAGGTCGCGGTCGTCCCGGGCGAGGCCTTCGGCACCCCCGGCTACCTGCGCCTGTCGTACGCCCTGGGCGACGAGGACCTGGTCGAGGGCGTGTCCCGCGTCCAGAAGCTCCTCGCGGAGGCCAAGGCCTAACGCGGACGCCGGCCCACCCCTGAGCGGCGCCTCCCCCACCGGGGGAAGCGCCGCTCAGGCACATCCGGCCCGCATTTCAGCCTCGCCGGCGTTTGAGGCGCGGGGCGCGGGGCGGAGCCCCGGAAGCCGACCCGCGGGGGGCCACCGGACCCGGGCACGCGTTCGGACAAGCCCCCGAAAGGTAAAACCCCCTCCCGCCCAGCGCCGCGGTACGGCAGGATCACCAGATGGAGCACGTACGCGATCTCACGCTTCTGCCGAAAGCCCACCTCCACCTGCACTTCACCGGCTCGATGCGCCCGTCGACCCTGCTGGAGCTCGCTGACAAGTACGGCGTCCGCCTCCCCGACGCCCTGACCGCCGGGGAACCGCCCAAGCTGCGCGCCACCGACGAGCGCGGCTGGTTCCGCTTCCAGCGCCTCTACGACGCCGCCCGGAGCTGCCTGCGCGAGCCCGAGGACATCCGGCGGCTGGTGCGCGAGGCCGCCGAGGAAGACGTACGGGACGGCAGCGGCTGGCTGGAGATCCAGGTCGACCCCACCTCCTACGCGCCCCTCCTCGGCGGCATGATCCCGGCCGTCGAGGTCATCCTCGACGCCGTCGACAGCGCCTCCCGCGAGACCGGCCTCGGCATGCGGGTCCTCATCGCGGCCAACCGCATGAAGCACCCCCTGGACGCCCGCACCCTCGCCCGCCTCGCCGTCCGCTACGCCGACCGCGGCATCGTCGGCTTCGGGCTCTCCAACGACGAGCGCCGCGGCATGGCCCGCGACTTCGACCGGGCCTTCGCCATCGCCCGCGACGGCGGCCTCCTCGCGGCCCCGCACGGCGGCGAGCTGACGGGCCCCGCCTCCGTCCGCGACTGCCTCGACGACCTGCACGCCTCCCGCATCGGGCACGGCGTACGGGCCGCCGAGGACCCCCGGCTGCTGAAGCGGCTCGCCGACCGGCAGGTCACCTGCGAGGTCTGCCCCGCCTCCAACGTCGCGCTCGGCGTCTACGAGCGGCCCGAGGACGTACCGCTGCGCACCCTCTTCGAGGCCGGGGTGCCCATGGCCCTGGGCGCCGACGACCCGCTGCTCTTCGGGTCCCGGCTCGCGGCCCAGTACGAGATCGCCCGCCGCCACCACGCCTTCACGGA
The DNA here is from genome assembly GCF_040651895.1 of Streptomyces sp. NPDC048352. NCBI lineage: Bacteria > Bacillati > Actinomycetota > Actinomycetes > Kitasatosporales > Streptomycetaceae > Streptomyces > Streptomyces sp. NPDC048352. The sequence continues at coordinate 23,829 of NZ_JBEZKZ010000020.1, read as the reverse complement.
CGCGGAGCTGGCCGAGCTGGCCCGTCAGTCGGTGCGCGGCTCGGCCGCGCCGGAGGAGGTCAAGAACAAGCTGCTGGACGGCATCGACCACTGGCTGGCCGGGTGAGCCGCAGGTCCCCCTCGTGGCAGTCGGCCCGGACCCGGTGGCCGTCGGGGAAGCCGATCTCCAGGTGGGTGCGGCCCTGCTCGGGCAGCGCGAACTCGGCGACCGACTCGACGGTCTGGCCGAGGTGGCGCAGGAAGGGGTGCTCGCCGAGGTCCTCGCCGACTTCGATCCGGCCCCACTCCCCCAGGTCGTAGGGCCCGTGCGGCTCGGCGCGCTCCACGATGAGGCACTGGTCCGACCCGGTGGTGATGCGCGTGGTCTCGCCGGCGCTGTCGATCAGCCAGACGTCGAGCGGTGCCTCGGAGCGCTCGCCCTCGCAGATGTGCCAGGACGCGACGACCCGGCGGATCTCGCGCCCCACCAGTCGTGTGGGGTCCGTACCGGCCCCGTGCAGGGGGCAGTGCATGTCAGATGGTGACGCCGACCGTCACCGGCTCGTTGACGAGGGTGACGCCGAACGCCGCGTGGACGCCCGCGACGACCTCCCGGGCGAGGGTCAGCAGGTCCTCGGTCGTGGCCGCGCCCCGGTTGGTGAGGGCGAGGGTGTGCTTGGTGGAGATGCGTGCGGGGCCGCTGCCGTAGCCCTTGGTGAAGCCGGCCTTGTCGATCAGCCAGGCCGCGCTGGTCTTCGTACGGCCTTCACCGGCCGGGTAGGCGGGCGGGGTGGTGTCGGCGCCGAGGCGGTCCTGGACGCGGGCCAGGAAGGCCGCGTAGGCCTCGTCCGTGAGGATCGGGTTGTGGAAGAAGGAGCCGGCCGACCAGGTGTCGTGGTCGGCGGGGTCGAGGACCATGCCCTTGCCGGCGCGCAGGCGCAGGACGGTCTCGCGGGCGAGGGCGGCCGGGACGCGGTCGCCGGCCTCGACGCCGAGGGCGCGGGCCGTCTCGGGGTACTTGATCGGGGCCGAGAGGCCGCCCGCGTCCTCCAGGGCGAAGCGCACGCGCAGGACGACGTAGCGGTCGGGCTGGTCCTTGAAGGTGCTGTTGCGGTAGCGGAAGGCGCATTCGGCGGCGGTCAGGGTGACCGTCTCGCCGGTGGTGCGGTCGTAGGCGACGACCTCGGTGATGGTGTCGCACACCTCCTGGCCGTACGCCCCGACGTTCTGGATCGGGGTCGCGCCGGCCGAGCCGGGGATCCCCGCGAGGCACTCGACGCCGGCGAGCCCGGCCTCGACGGTGCGGGTGACGGCGTCGCTCCAGTTCTCGCCGGCCGCCAGCTCCAGGGTGGTGCCGTCGAGCCGGAATCCGGTGGTGGCGATGCGCAGGGCTGTGCCGTCGAAGCCCTGGTCGCCGATGACCAGGTTGCTGCCGCCGCCGATGACCAGCAGCGGGGTGCCGCTCGCGTCCGCGGCGCGGACGGTTTCGACGACTTCGGCGTCGGTGGTCGCGGTGACCAGCCGGGCCGCGGGGCCGCCGAGGCGGAAGGTGGTCAGCGGGGCGAGGGGGGCATCGTGGAGTTCCTGCACGTGCACAAGAGTACGGTCCGTCCCCCTCGCGTCCCGGCGGGGCACTCAGTGGGCCTGGTTCCGCTCGGCCAGACGGCGTTCGGCCTCGGGCCAGCCGAGGGGGAGTTCCGAGGCGGGGACGGTCCAGAAGGTGAAGGCGGACTCCTTCATGTACGCGCTGGCGGCTCGGGAGCCGGAGCGGTGCGGCTCGCTGCGGGCGAAGCGGTAGAGGGCGTCCCGGTCCTCCCAGGCGGAGAGGGTGAGGAAGGTGCGGTCCAGGACGCGGGCCCGCAGGGCCACGCCGTGGGCGCCGGGTGCCTTGCGGATCTGGCGGATGATGCCGGGCGCCTTGAGGAAGAACTTCACGGCGCCGGCGAGGGTCGCGGTCTCGAAGCGGGAGGCCATGACGTAGACCTCGGCGCCGGGGGCGGCCTGGGTGGGCGTGGACCAGGGGATGTCGGGCATGACGGGTTCTCCTTCGCTGGTCGGGTGGGGCTCAGCCGGCCCGGACCGGGGCGGGGACGGTCACGGTTTCGGGGGTGACGGCCGGGGTGGTCTTCGCCCTGCGCGGGAGCAGCAGGGCGAGGGCGGCGGCCAGGGCCACCGCGGCGGCGCCGATCCACAGGGCGGGGACGGTGCCGTCGGTGAAGGTCTGCGGGGTCTCGTAGCCGCCCCGGGCGGAGAAGACGGAGGCGAGCACCGCCACGCCGAGGGCGCCGCCGACCTCGCGCAGGGCGTTGTTGGCGCCGGAGGCCTTGCCCTGGTCGGCGGGGGTGACGGTGGACATCAGCACGTTGTTGGCGGGGGCGAAGTACAGGGACATCCCGATGCCGCTCAGGACGAGCGCCGGGAGCTGGGCGGCGTACGAGACGTCCGGGCTCAGGATCACCGCGAACCAGCCGAGCCCGAGCGCCTGGAGGGCCAGCCCGGCGACGACGACGGGCCGGCCGCCGATCCGGTCGGACAGCACCCCCGCGATCGGGGCGACGAGGACCGCCATCCCGGTCCAGGGGAGCATCCGCAGTCCGGCCTGGGTGGGCGAGTAGCCGGCGACACCCTGGAGGAACTGGCTGAGCAGGAAGATCGACCCGAACATGCCGAGGTACATCAGCAGGCTGGCGATGTTGATCCCGAAGAAGCCGCGGCTGCGGAACAGCCGCATGGGGAGCATGGGGTTCGCGTTGTGGAAGCCGTGGTGGACGAAGCCGCCGATGAGCGCACTGCCCGCGATGAGGCCGGTCAGGACGGGGGCGCTGGTCCAGCCGTGGGCGTTGGCGTTGACCAGGCCGTAGACGACGCCGAAGAGGCCGCCGCTGATCAGCAGGGTGCCGGGGACGTCGAGACGGGAGTCCGGGGCGGTGGACTCGGCGAGGCGCAGGCGGGCGAGCGGGACCAGGGCCAGGCCGATGGGCACGTTGAGCCAGAAGATCCACTGCCAGGAGATGTGCTCGGTGAGGCTGCCTCCGACGAGGGGACCGCTGGCGACGGCGAGCCCGCCGACGGCCCCGTAGATCCCCAGGGCCATCCCCCGCCGGGCGGCGGGGACGGCGGCGGTGAGCAGGGTGAGGCTGAGCGGCATCATGATCGCCGCGCCGACGCCCTGCACGGCGCGGGCGGCGATGAGCTGTCCGATCCCGGACGCGAGGGCGGCCGCGGCGGAGGCGCCGGTGAAGACCAGGAGCCCGGTGACGAAGAGCCGCCGCCGGCCGAATCGGTCACCGAGGGCGGAGCCGAACATGAGCAGGACGGCGAAGGTGAGCGTGTAGGCGTTCACCGTCCACTCCAGGTCCTCCAGCTTGCCGCCGAGGTCGTTCCGGATGGCGGGGAGGGCGGTGGTGACGACGAGGTTGTCGAGGGCGGCCATGAAGCTGGCGGCCCCGGTGAGCACGAGGGCCCATATCGCGGGCGGGCGGAGCGTGGTCTCGGCTGGCTGGGTCACGGTTTCCCCCTGAGGGTTGTTAGTTATTGCTGACTAACTTTCGTGGGCAGGGAAGGGCCGGGGGCCCTGGGGCCGGGGCGGCCGCGGGGCGGGGCCTCAGGCCCGGGGGGCCGGGGGCCCTGGGGGCCTACTGCCCCGGGCTGGACTGGGCCTGGGTGGGCGCGCTGCGGGCGGGCGTGTGGAACCCCTCCCAGATGCGGTGCCCGGACGGGAACCCCATCGCGGTCAGGGTGTTGATGAGCATCCCGTAGGCCATGAAGGTGGTCGTCTCCCTGACGTCCCCACCCAGGGGAACCTTCACGGTGTCCCACAGCTCCAGCCAGCCGGCCCGTACGAGCTCACCGAGCTCCCGGTCCCCGGCCGCCTCGGCGGCGGCGACGGTGACGTACATCTGGAGCTGCATCTGCACGATCTGCGGGTCGTCGGCGATGTGCCGGGTGTAGGCCTCGGCCATGGCACGCTCGGCGTCCTCCCCGCTCAGCCCCTCGACGGCCTCGGCGAACACCTCCCGGGTGCGCTTCAGGCAGCGGGCGGCGGCCGCGAGGAAGATGGCCTGCTTGTTCGGGAACAGCCGGAAGAGGTACGGCTGCGAAACCCCGACCCGCTTGGCGATCGCCTCGGTGGAGGTCCCGTAGTAGCCGCCGCGCGCGAACTCGTGGATCGCCGCGCGAATGACGCTCTCACGCCGCTCGTCCGCACTCATCCTTGCCATGGTTGTAAGTTAGTACTCAATCACTAACCGAGTCAAGGGGTGGGGCGGGGCGGGGTCGGGCGAGCGGGGTTTCGGCGGGGCGGTCTCAGGGATGGCTTGGGGGTTTCCCGTCAGTCCCATCGTCATTCCGGTTCGTGCCGGTCCCTCAAGGGCGCTCCTTCGTCGCGTCGCTACGCGATCGCCTTCGGCGACCCTTGACCGACCAGCCCGCCCCGGAAAGCCGAAAGACTGCCGGGAACCCCCCAAAAGAACGGTCACCAGGGACATCGATCAGGAGCGGCCCCGTCAGGGACGAGGCGAGGGGTCAGGGGCCACAACCCCCACCGAACAGCGACCAGAGCAGCGCGAGGAAGCGCCCAGGCGCGACAGATCGCTACGTGCTCCTCTTGGTTCGGCGACTGCCGGCCGTCTGGGGCTGATACCTGCATCAAACGGTGATCAGAAGCCCGTCCGGGGCCGACGGGCGCAGCGGATCGTTACGCGGTGCACCCCGGGGAGGGAAATGGGCCCTTCGGGGCGGGCTCGGAGGCCTGTCGGACCCTAGGGACACCATTTTTGTCGGCAGACTCCGACAGAAGTCCTTCACCCCTCACGCCAACCGCTGAAAGGGGGCAAACAGGACGGGAAGGGTTTCGTGGCGGCTTCTCACCAGCCCCAGACGGGCCACAGGCGCCCGGCGGGCCATGCCCCCGGCCCCTCGCCTCATCCCTGACGGGGCCGCTCCTGGGAGCTCTCCCCCGTGACCGTTCTTTTGGGGGCTTCCCGGCAGTCTTTCGGCTTTCCGGGGCGGGACGGTCGGTCAAGGGTTGAGCGCAGCGAAATCGCGAAGCGACGCGACCGAAGGGAGCGCCCTTGAGGGACCGGCCCGACACGGAATGACGATGGGACTGACGGGAAACCCCCAAACCGGCTCTGACACCGCCCAGCGGAACCCCGCCCCCACCCCGCGGCCTGAGGCCCCCCGCCCCGCCGCTCAGGCCAGCTTGACCACCGCGCGGGACATGCCCAGGACCTTCTGGCCCGCGCTCATCGCCGTCAGGTCGACCCGCACGCGGTTGTCCTCCAGCTTGGCGGCGACCTTCGCGGTGACCTCGATCAGCGCGCCCTGGTCGTCGTTCGGGACGACGACCGGCTTGGTGAAGCGGACTCCGTACTCGACGACCGCACCCGGGTCGCCCACCCAGTCGGTCACCACGCGGATCGCCTCGGCCATGGTGAACATGCCGTGCGCGATCACGTCCGGCAGTCCGACCTCCTGGGCGAACTTCTCGTTCCAGTGGATCGGGTTGAAGTCACCCGAGGCGCCGGCGTAGCGGACGAGGGTGGCGCGCGTCACGGGGAAGGACGCCGCCGGGAGCTCGGTGCCGACCTCGACGTCGGCGTACTGGATCTGCGCGGTCATCTCAGGCCTCCTCGGGGGCGCGGGACACGAGCTTGGTCCACGCGGTCACCACGTGCTCACCGGACTCGTCGTGGACTTCGCCGCGGATGTCGACGATGTCGTTGCCGGCGAGCGACTTCACGGCCTCGATGGTGGAGGTCACGGTGAGCCGGTCACCCGCCCGCACGGGGCGGACGTACGCGAACTTCTGGTCGCCGTGCACGACGCGACTGTAGTCCAGTCCCAGCTGCGGGTCCTCGATGACCTGCCCGGCCGCCGCGAAAGTGATGGCGAACACGAAAGTCGGCGGGGCGATCACATCCTGGTGACCGAACGCCTTGGCGGCTTCGGGATCGGTGTAGACGGGATTCTCGTCACCCACCGCGACCGCGAATTCGCGGATCTTCTCCCGGCCGACCTCGTACGGCTCGGTGGGCGGGTAGGTCCGCCCCACGAAGGTCTGATCGAGGGCCATGGCTCACTGCCTCCTGTTGCAGGGACACGATGAAGGGGCACGTTCCGAGGACACGTGCGAAGGGGCACGGAACGAACACAGCGGTCGCGCCCGGGCCGGTACGCAGCGGACCGGATCAAGATCCGCTGCGGAAACGACACGAGGCCGCCCCCATTGAAGGGGACGACCTCATGACGGTGCCTATATTCGAGACTTCGCCAGTGACTAGCGGGTCTCGCGGTGCGCGGTGTGCGAGTTGCAGCGCGGGCAGTGCTTCTTCATCTCAAGACGGTCCGGGTTGTTACGCCGGTTCTTCTTGGTGATGTAGTTCCGCTCCTTGCACTCCACGCAGGCCAGCGTGATCTTCGGGCGGACGTCGGTGGCAGCCACGTGAGTGCTCCTTGACGGACTATGGGACGGATGAACGCATAAAAGAGTAGCCGATCGGGAGACCGACCCCGCAATCGGCTACTGGGTGTAGCGGCGACCGGACTTGAACCGGTGACACAGCGATTATGAGCCGCTTGCTCTACCGACTGAGCTACGCCGCTTTGATGAGATCCGTTCCCCACCCGAGGGTGGGGAACCTCTCTCACCAGAGCCCCAATGCGGAATCGAACCGCAGACCTTCTCCTTACCATGGAGACGCTCTACCGACTGAGCTATTGGGGCGAGCGATGAAGACATTACACGGTTGCCTGCCGATCGCCCAAATCCTTTGGGGGGACTGGGCTCCGAAGACACCGTCGGGTCTTTCCCGGACCGCCCGCCCCGCCCTTTGTGGCGGGGATCACGCCCCTCGCCCTCCTTGCGGCCCCGCCGAGCCCGCTCAGCCGCACGGGCACCACACCGGTACGACTATTGCGCTCTTCCGCGAACCCGGGACCCCCGCGCCCTAGGCTCTGAGCACGCTGCGTGATCTTGGGCCGAGGGCTGCGGCCACGGCACAGGAACCGCCCGAGCCACCGCAGGAGCGCGATGTCCGACAGCCAGCCGCAGCAGCCCTCCCCCTCCCCGCGCCACCCCGTCGGCGGCCCCCTCGGCGGGCCCGTCCCCGAGGCCACGGGGCTCCTGCTGACCGGGGCGCGGCTCACCGACGGCCGTACCGTCGACGTCCGGCTCGGCGGCGGCCGCATCCAGGCCGTCGGCACCGCCGGCAGCCTCCCCACCCCCGCCCTGTCCCGGGTCGACCTGCGGGGCTACCTGCTCCTGCCGGCCCCCGCCGAGCCCCACGGCCACGGGGACACCGCGCTGACCGCGGACGCCGAGGGGCCGGTCTCCTACGCCCCCGACGAGGTGCAGCGCCGGGCCACCGAGGCGGCGCTGCTCCAGCTCGGCCACGGCGCCACCGCCGTGCGCTCCCACGTGCGGATCGGCGACGTGCACGGGCTGGGCCCCATGGAGGCCGTGCTCCAGGCCCGCCGCTCCCTGCGCGGGCTCACCGACCTGACCACGGTGGCCGTGCCCCGGCTGCTGACCGGGGTGGCCGGCGCCGACGGGCTCGCCAGGCTGCGCGACGCCGTGAAGATGGGCGCCTCGGTGATCGGCGGCTGCCCCGACCTGGACCCCGACCCGACGGGCTTCCTCGAGGCGGTCCTGGAGCTGGCCGCGGAACACGGCTGCCCGGTGGACCTGCACACCGACGGTGACGACCCGGGCCGGCTGGCCCGGCTGGCGGCCATGGCCGGGGGGCTGCGCCCCGGGGTGACCATCGGCCCGTGCGGCGGCCTGTCCCGGCTCCCGCTGGACTCGGCCACCCGCGCCGCCGACCGGCTCGCGGCGGCGGGCGTACGGGTGACGTGCCTGCCCCAGGGCGACTGCGCGGCGCTGGAGCGGCGAGGCCTGCGCACCGCCCCGGTACGCCTCCTGCGGGCGGCCGGGGTCCGGGTCGCGGCCGGCAGCGGGGCCCTGCGGGACGCCGGGAACCCGGTCGGCCGGGGCGACCCGCTCGAAGCCGCGTACCTGCTGGCCTCCCAGGGCGGGCTCCGTGCGGGCGAGGCCTACGAGGCGGTGAGCGCCGCCGCCCGGGAGACCATGGGGCTGCCGGAGGTGCGGGTGGAGGCCGGCTTCCCGGCGGAGCTGCTCGCCGTGCGCGGGGAACGGATCGCCGGGGTGCTGTCGCTGGCGTACAGCCGCATCGTGGTCCACCGGGGGCGCGTGGTAGCCCGTACGAGTGCCGTGCGGGAGTACTGCGACTCCGCGGTCGCGGTGGCCCTGGACCTGCCCCGGCAGGGCCGTACGGAGCCGGGGCCCTGATCGTCGCCCCGGCTGTTCGCGGGCGGGGGCGCCCGGGTCGTCGTACGGTCGGGGCATGCGCATCGTCATCGCGGGTGGACACGGTCGGATCGCGCTGCGGCTGGAGCGCCTGCTCGCCGCGCGCGGGTACGAGGTCGCGGGCATCATCCGGGACCCGGAGCAGGGCGGCGACCTGCGGGAGGCGGGTGCCGAACCGGTGCTGTGCGACCTGGAGTCGGCCTCGGTCGAGCACGTGGCGGGGATCCTGCAGGGCGCGGACGTGGCGGTGTTCGCCGCCGGGGCCGGTCCGGGCAGCGGCGCGGCCCGCAAGGACACCGTGGACCGGGACGCGGCGGTGCTGTTCGCCGACGCCGCCGAACGGGCCCGTGTGCGCCGCTTCCTGATGGTCTCCACGATGGGCGCCGACTCCCGGCACGAGGGCGACGAGGTCTTCGACGTGTACCTGCGCGCGAAGGGCGACGCGGACGCGCACCTGCAAACCCGGCTGGGGCTGGAGTGGACGGTGCTGCGCCCGGGCCGGCTGACGGACGACGCCGGCACGGGGCTGGTCCGGCTGGAGGCCCGCACGGGCGGGGGCATGGTCCCGCGCGATGACGTGGCGGCGGTGCTGGCGGAGCTGGTCGAGACCCCGGCGACGGCCGGCCTGACGCTGGAGCTCGTCTCGGGGTCGGCGCCGGTGTCGGTGGCCGTGAAGGACGTGGCGGGCAACTGACGCGGCGGTCCCGGCCGCCGCGGGGTCGCCGACCGTCCGTCAGAAGCCCGCTTGCACCGCGGCGTCGGAGCGTTCGACCGAGCCCTGCGGGAACTGCTTGCGGTACTGCTGCCGGATCCGCTCGACGCGGGCGCCGCGCTCGTCGGCCTCCTTCTCGGGGTAGAGCAGCACGACCTCGTAGGAGCTTTCGCGGACGATGGAGCCGTTCTCGCCGCGCCACTGGCCCGACCCGTCCCGGAGGGTCAGTCCCTCGGGGAAGGCGGGGGTGACCTCGTCGTCGAGGAACCGCCCGAACTCGCCCTGGGCGACGGGTTGCCGTCCGTCGGGGCGCTGCGTGCCGAAGTACAGCCGGGTTTCCCGGTAGGGCTGCCCGGTGTCGCTGTGCAGCGCCGCCCCCACCAGGGCGGGGATCCCGGCGCCGAGCAGGGCGATGAGTACGCCGCCCCCGGCCTTGCCGCGTCTGTCCGAAGTCCATGTCACGCCCCGTGAAACGACCGGTCGCCCGCTTCGGTGCGTGGCGGGGGGCCGATAGGGTCACCCGGAAATCGGCCGCAGGGGGCGGTCGTACGGGTTCCGGGGTGGGGCATGGGCGACGGCGAGTGGCGCGTCAGCGCGGCGGAGGGCGGCCGGCTCGCGGCCCGGTGGTGGCGGTGGGCCCTGTCCGCGCCGGACGGGGAGAGCCCGGTGGGGGACACGACGGGCGCGTACGCCGGGTGGCGGCAGCCCCGGAGCGTGTGGTTCCTGGCGGGTACGCACGGCGGGCGGGTGGTGCGCCGGTGCAGCATCCCGTCGGGCCGGCCGCTGTTCTTCCCGGTGCTGAACACCAGGCGGACGGCGGTGCCGTTCGTGACCAAGCCGTGGCGGCTGGAGGTCACCCGGGCATCGGCGGCCCTGAACAGCTCGCCCCTGAAGCTGCGGGAGTTCTCCTCGAAGCCCTTCCCGGTCCTGGGCATACCGCAGGTCGCCTGGGGGCTGTGGTGCGCCCTCGAACCCCTCCCGCCGGGTCAGTTCGTCCTGGAGATCGAGGCGGCGGCGGCGAACGGCTTCTGGATCGACACGACCTACCACCTGACGGTCACCGAGCCCCGGCCCTGAGCCCGCGCCCCGTGCCGCGGGGCGGCCGTGGACGGGACATGCGAAGAAACCCCCGTCCACTGCGCTTCCGCAGATGAACGGGGGTTCCACTCGCGTGGCGGCGCCAGGATTCGAACCTGGGTAGGCTAAGCCGACGGATTTACAGTCCGCTCCCATTGGCCACTCGGGCACACCGCCATGGGATGTCGCCTCGGATCCCCCGCCTTGCGGCGTTGTTCCCTGGCAACGACGTAAACGATACCCGATGCTCGGGGGTGGTTCGCCACCGGATTGATCAGCGCCGCACGTGGGCGCGGTGGCTAGGCTTTGCGGAGCGGGCCGGGGATGTCCGGACGCGCCCTCCGGGGCACACCACAGCCGACTTCAAGGAGCCACAGCACATGGCCGACTCCAGTTTCGACATCGTCTCGAAGGTCGAGCGGCAGGAGGTCGACAACGCCCTCAACCAGGCCGCCAAGGAGCTCTCGCAGCGCTACGACTTCAAGGGCACCGGCGCCACCATCGCCTGGTCCGGCGAGAAGATCCTGATGGAGGCGAACTCCGAGGAGCGCGTCAAGGCCGTCCTCGACGTGTTCGAGACGAAGCTGGTCAAGCGCGGGATCTCGCTGAAGGCGCTGGACGCCGGCGAGCCGCAGCTGTCCGGCAAGGAGTACAAGATCTTCGCGTCGATCGAGGAGGGCATCTCCCAGGAGAACGCCAAGAAGGTCGCGAAGATCATCCGGGACGAGGGCCCCAAGGGCGTCAAGGCCCAGGTCCAGGGTGAGGAGCTGCGCGTCAGCTCCAAGAGCCGTGACGACCTCCAGGCCGTCCAGGCGCTCCTCAAGGGCAAGGACCTGGACTTCGCGATCCAGTTCGTGAACTACCGCTGAACCACCGCTGAGCTGCGCATACGTCGCTGAGCGGACCCGTGGGGCACAACGGGGGCGATCGCCGGGCCTGACCGGCGGCCGCCCGCGTTGTGCCCTTCGTCATGGGGCGCCACGGCAGGGAGGGTGCTGGCCGCGGGGGTGCTCCAGCTGGGCATGGGGGTGCTGCGGCTCGGGCGGTGGTTCCGGGCGATCTCGGTCGCCGTGGTTCACGGGACGCTGGCCGGTATCGGTCTCGTGCTGATCGCCGCAAGCGCATGCCGCTGCCGGGCCGGGAGGGCGTCGGCTAGGGAACGCCCCGGGCGTCACCTTGCCCCGTTACCCTCCGCCCGTGGACAACGAGCTGAAGCGCAGCCTGGGAGTGTCCGACGCCGTCGTGGTCGGACTCGGCGCGATGGTCGGCGCCGGCATCTTCGCCGCCCTCGCCCCGGCGGCACGCGCCGCAGGCGGCGGGCTCCTCGCCGCCCTCGCTGTGGCGGCCCTGGTGGCGTACTGCAACGCCCATTCCTCGGCCCGGCTGGCCGCCCGGTACCCGGCCTCCGGCGGGACCTACGTCTACGGGCGCGAGCGGCTCGGCCCCTTCTGGGGGTACCTGGCCGGCTGGGGGTTCGTGGTCGGCAAGACGGCTTCCTGCGCGGCGATGGCCCTGACCGTCGGCGCGTACGTGTGGCCCGGGCGGCAGCACGCGGTGGCCGTCGCGGCGGTGGTGGCGCTGACCGCCGCCGGCTACGGCGGGGTGCAGAAGTCCGCCCGGATCGCCCGGCTGATCGTGGCGGCGGTATTGGCGGTGCTGGCCGGGGTCGTCGTGGTGTGCCTGACCTCCGACGCGGCGGATCCCGGGGCCCTGGCCGGCGGGGGCTGGGGCGCCGCCGGGCTGTTGCAGGGGGCTGGCCTGCTGTTCTTCGCCTTCGCGGGCTACGCCCGGATCACCACCCTGGGCGAGGAGGTGCGTGATCCGCAGCGCACGATCCCGCGCGCGGTGCCGCTCGCGCTGGGGATCGCCCTGCTCGTGTACGCCGCCGTGGCGGTGGCGGCCCTGTCGGTGCTCGGCAGCGCGGGTCTGGCGGCGTCGGCCGCCCCGCTGGCCGACGCGGTGCGCGCTGCCGGGTGGCCCGGACTGTCCCCCGTCGTCCGGGTGGGCGCGGCGCTGGCCGCGCTGGGCTCTCTGCTGGCCCTCGTGCTCGGGGTGTCGCGCACGGCCCTGGCGATGGCCCGGGACGGCCACCTGCCGCGCGCGCTGGCTGCCGTACATCCCCGGCATCAGGTGCCGCACCGTGCGGAGCTGGCCGTGGGTGCGGTCGTGGCGGTGATCGCGGCCACCGCCGATCTGCGGGGTGCGATCGGCTTCTCCTCCTTCGGAGTGCTGGTCTACTACGCGATCGCGAACGCCTCAGCGTGGACTCTCGGTTCAGGTGTCAAGGGCCGGGCCGTGGCAGCGGTGGGGCTGTCCGGCTGTGTGGTGCTGGCCTGCACGCTGCCCTTCGCGGCGGCGGTCGCGGGGGCGGCGGTGCTGGTGCTGGGCGCGGCGGTCTACGGGGTTCGGGGCCGGTTCAGGTCCGGGAGCTGAACTCGGGCCACGGGATCGGGTCCATGTCGTCGTCCCCCCAGTCGTCGCGGAACCAGCCCGCACCGTCGAGCCAGTCGCGCAGCCAGCCCGCCAGGCTCGGCGAGTGGAGGTACCAGGCGAGCGCGGGCTCCCCCACATTCGGTTCGAAGAGCAGGACCTGGGCGGTTTCGGAGCGGCAGTCCACGCAGGCGTACATGGCGCAGCCGAAGTCCGCTATCGGCAGAACACCCTCGGGCCAGCCCCAGTCGGACGCTCGGCCCGACTCGTACGCGGCAATGGCCTGACGCAGCGGCAGCAGTCCGCCTTCGGGACCGAATCCGCCGTCGCCGACGCGGGTGTAGAGCGCGGCGAGGAGGGGCGGCAGGGCGAAGCCGAGTATCTGCTCGGCGCGGTCGGCCTCCGCCGGCGCCAAAGGCACGGGCAGGCGCCTTCCGCGTCGGCGCGCGGGGTCTCGTACGTGCTCGGTGACTTGCTCCAGCAACTGCTCGGTTTCGTTCATGTGTTCATGGTGGCGTACCCCGCCGACAGTCGTCCTCGCCTGTGGACAACTCAGGCGAGGACGACGTCGATGCTCTTCTCCCGGAGGAAGTCGAGGAGTTCGGGGAAGGTGGCCGGGCTTCTCACCAGCGGCTGCAGGCCCAGACAGCGGCGGGCCACCTCGTGGTGGTGCCAGACGAGGGTGAACGGCCATGTGGCTCCGAATCCGCCGCACAGAGCGTCCGAGACACCGTTCAGGCAGCGCCCGAAGTACCCGCCCGGCCCGTTGACGGCCTCGCCGAGTGCGCAGAAGAAGCCCTCGGTGTCGGTGACGTGCCTCCCGTCGAGGTGGTAGGTGCCGCCGGCCGGCCGGTCCGGGCCCCTGCGGTGCGCCAGGGCCGGATCCAGCCAGAGGGCCCGGCCGCTGTCGTCGAACCGCGCCCACAGGTTGGGGACGGCCGGAGTGCCGTCCCGCCACAGCGGCCAGATGTCCGCGACGACGGGCGGCTGGGGCTCCATGTGCACGGTCAGGTCGTACAGGCCGGGGCCGCGCGGGGAGGGCTGCCAGTCGACGATGTGCGGGTATCCGACCGGGGCGAGGACCGCGCCGGCGGCGTCCAGGGCGTCCAGGTGCCGGTAGCCGAGCGGCCGCTCCTCCCGGCCTTCCAGCACCTCCCGCAGCGGCCCGCGCACCGCGCACCCGAGCAGGCGTACGGAGTGCGGCGGCGGCTCCTCGACGGGCAGCACCTCGGCGAGGTCCCGGAAGTGGCCCAGGACCCGGTCCTGGTGGTCGGACAGGCTGAAGCCCGCTGCCGAGGGGGCTCCGGCCGGGTGGGGCGGCTGGTCGTCCGGGCGGACGGCCTCGACGGTCACGTCCTGCCGCGACCCGTCACGGGCGCGGGTGGCGAGGACGCGGGCGTCCTCCAGGTACCACTCCCGGGCGGGCCGGCCGTGCTCGTGGAGCGGTTGCAGTACGAGGAATCCGAGCGCGGCCGGGAGTGCGGCCTCCGCGGTGAATCCGCGCAGCTCGTAACGCCGCCGTACGGGCTCCGGCGGTTCGGCGAAGAGGCCCTCCGCCTCCTCGCACGAAGCCCACAGTTGCTCTTCCTCGTGGTCCTCGTCCTCGCCCCACAGGGCGAAGCGCACGCCGGCCGTCACCGGGAGGCGAAGGGGGCGTCGGTCGGGACGATTTCGCGGCCCAGCGGGAGCAGGGAGAGGGGGACCATCTTGAAGTTGGCGATGCCGAACGGGATGCCGATGATCGTGACGCAGAGCGCGAGGCCCGTGACGATGTGGCCGAGGGCCAGCCACCAGCCGGCCAGGAGGAGCCACAGGACGTTGCCGACGCAGGACGGTGCGCCCGCGTCGCGGCGTTCGACCGCGGTGTAGCCGAAGGGCCAGAGGGCGTAGACGGCGATGCGGAAGGCGGCGATGCCGAAGGGGATGCCGATGATGGTGACGCAGAGGATCAGGCCGGCCACGCAGTATCCGAGGAACAGCCAGATCCCGCTGAGTATGAGCCAAATGACGTTGAGGATTGTCTTCACTGGCTGTGGCCTGCCATCTGTTCGAGCCGGGCGATGCGCTCGGCCATCGGAGGGTGCGTCGAGAACATCCTGGAGAGCCCCTGACCGGGCCGGAAGGGGTTGGCGATCATCATGTGGCTCGCCGTCTCCAGGCGGGGTTCGGGGGGCAGCGGGAGCTGCTTGGTGCCGGCGTCGAGCTTGCGCAGGGCGCTGGCCAGGGCGAGCGGGTCGCCGGTGAGCTGCGCTCCGGAGGCGTCGGCCTCGTACTCGCGCGAGCGGCTGATGGCGAGCTGGATCACGGAGGCGGCCAGCGGGCCGAGGAGCATGACGAGCAGCATGCCGAAGAGGCCTGGTCCCTCGTCGTCGTTCGAGCGGCCGACCGGGATCAGCCAGGCGAAGTTCACCAGGAACATGATCACGGAGGCGAGTGCTCCGGCGACCGACGAGATGAGGATGTCGCGGTTGTAGACGTGGCTCAGCTCGTGCCCGATGACTCCGCGCAGTTCGCGTTCGTCGAGTATGCGGAGGATGCCCTCCGTGCAGCAGACGGCGGCGTTGCGCGGGTTGCGGCCGGTGGCGAAGGCGTTGGGGGCCTCGGTCGGGGAGATGTAGAGCCGTGGCATGGGCTGGCGCGCGGAGGTGGAGAGCTCGCGCACCATGCGGTAGAGCTCGGGGGCCTCGAACTCGCTGACGGGGCGTGCGCGCATCGCGCGTAGAGCCAGCTTGTCGCTGTTCCAGTACGCGTACGCGTTCGTCCCCAGGGCGACGAGGACGGCGATGATCAGGCCGTTCCGTCCGAAGAAGCTTCCGATGAGGATGATGAGTGCGGACAGCCCGCCGAGGAGTACGGCGGTCTTCAGCCCGTTGTGCCGGCGGTGCACGGTACGCCCTCCAAGTGGTGCGGCAGGGGAGCCCCGTCGTGGAACCGAGGGACTTCGGTCCAGTGGACCCTCCCTTTCTGGTCAACGCGAGGTGGCGGCGTCTGGTTCCCAGGGCACGGCGGCGCCGCCGCCCCCGGGGCGCGGGCCGGGGGCGGCAGCGGGCGTTGCTCCGTACGGGTGAGCGGCGGGCGGCCGGGAGGGCTACAGCGGGAAGAGGCTGCCGGAGGCGAAGCGCAGGACGAGCTGCGGGGCGCCGGAGAGGACCAGGGCCGTGATGGCGGTGAGTGCGATCGCGGCCGCGACGGGCCAGGGGGCCTTCGTACGGGCGGGTACGCCCTCGGCGGCTTCCGGGGTGCGGAACAGCAGGGCGGTCCACCGCAGGTAGTAGTACAGGGCGATGACGACGTTGACCGCCATGACCACGGCGAGCCAGCCCAGGCCGGCGTCGACGGCCGACCGGAAGACGGCGACCTTGGCGAAGAGCCCGATGATGCCCGGCGGCAGCCCCGCCAGGCAGAGCAGGAAGAAGGCCATCGACAGGGCGGCGGCGGGACGCTGCGCGTACAGGCCCCGGTAGTCGCTGATGCGGTGCAACGGCTTCGTACGGGCGACCAGCGCGGCCACGGCGAAGGCTCCGAGGTTCACGGCCGCGTACATCAGCGCGTAGGCGACGGTGGAGCCGATCTGGTGGCGGTCGGAGTACGCGGCCGCGGCGATCGGGACCAGCAGGTAGCCGGCCTGGCCGACGGAGGACCAGGCGAGCAGCCGTACGGCGCTGTGGGAGCGGTCGGCGGACTGGCGCAGGGCGGCGGCGTTGCCGAGGGTCATGGTGAGCGCCGCGAGCACGGCCAGGGCCGGCCCCCAGATGTCGGAGTACGCCGGGAAGGCGATCACGGTGACGAGGACGAGGCCGGTGAAGCCGACGGCCTTGCCGATCACGGAGAGGTATCCGGCGACGGGCAGCGGGGCGCCGACGTAGGTGTCGGGGACCCAGAAGTGGAAGGGGACGGCGGCGGTCTTGAAGGCGAAGCCGACGAGGGTGAGCGCGACGCCTGCCATGGCGAGGGTGTCGAGCTGCCCGGGTACGTCTTCGAGCCGGCCGGCGACCTGGGTGAGGTGCAGGGAGCCGGTGGCGGCGTAGACGAGGCTGACGCCCATCAGGGAGACGGCGGTGGCGGTGACCGAGGACAGGAAGAACTTGAGGGCGGCCTCGGAGGAGAGCCGGTCGCCGCGGCGCATGCCGACGAGGGCGAAGGCGGGCAGCGAGGCCACTTCGAGGGCGACGATCAGGGTGGCGAGGTCGCGGGAGGCGGGCAGCAGGGCGGCGCCGGCGGCGGAGGACAGCAGCAGGAACCAGTACTCGCCGGCCGGGGTGCGGGCCTCGCGGACGACGGTGACCGACATCAGCGCGGTGACCAGGGCTCCGGCCAGCACGAGGAACTGCACGACGAGCGTGAAGCGGTCGGCGGTGTAGCTGCACGCGGCCGGGTCGGTGGTGAGGCAGAAGGTGGTGCGGTCGCCGCCGCGCAGCGGCAGCAGGGTGGCGGTCGCGGCGGCCAGGCCGGCGACCGAGATCCAGCCGAGGAGCGGTTTGCGGCCCTCGGGGACGAAGAGGTCGGCGACCAGGACGGCCAGGGCGACGGCGGCGGTGATGATCACGGGCGCGATCGCGAGCCAGTCGACGGACTGGACGAGGCTGGGGGTGTCGGCGGCGAGGACCGTCGTGGCCGTCATGCGTTGCCTCCTGCGAGGAGCTTCTGTACGGCCGGGTCGGTGAGGCCGAGGAGGAGGGCCGGCCATAGGCCGGCGAGGACGGTGAGGGCGACGAGCGGGGTCCAGGCGGCGAACTCGTAGCGCTGGACGTCCGCGAGGGTCGTCTCGGGGCCGGCCTTCGGGTCTCCCATGCAGACGCGGCGTACGACGATCAGCAGGTAGGCGGCGGTGAGCAGGGTGCCGAACGCGCCGACGGCCATGTAGGTGAGGAACGCCGGGCGGGAGAGGCCCTCGGCCGGGTCGAAGGCCCCGAACAGGGCCAGCATCTCGCCCCAGAAGCCGGCCAGGCCCGGCAGGCCGAGGGAGGCGACGGCGGCGAAGGCGAGGAGTGCGCCGAGGTGGGGGGCGCGGCCGTAGAGGGCGGCGCCGGTGGCTCCGGCGAGGGTGTCGAGGTCGCTGCTGCCGTAGCGGTCCTTGAGGGCGCCGACGAGGAAGAAGAGGAGGCCGGTGATGAGGCCGTGGGCGATGTTGGCGAAGAGCGCGCCGTTGACTCCGGTGGGGGTCATGGTGGCGATGCCGAGGAGGACGAAGCCCATGTGCCCGACGGAGGAGTACGCGATGAGGCGCTTGAGGTCGCCCTTGCCGTTCTTGCGGGTCAGTGCGAGGCAGGCGAGGGATCCGTAGACGATGCCGACGGCGGCGAAGGCACCGAGGTAGGGGGCGAAGGTGTGCATGCCGTCGGGGGTGACGGGCAGCAGGATGCGGACGAACCCGTAGGTGCCCATCTTCAGCATGACGCCGGCGAGCAGGACGGAGCCGACGGTGGGGGCGGCGGTGTGGGCGTCGGGCAGCCAGGTGTGCAGCGGCCACATCGGGGTCTTCACGGCGAGGCCGATGCCGATGGCGAGGACGGCCAGGAGCTGGGTGGTGTGGCTCAGTCCGCGCCCGTTGTCAGTGGCGAGTGCCACCATGTCGAAAGTGCCGCTGTTCAGCCCGATCAGCAGCAGCCCGAGGAGCATGACCACGGAGCCGAGGAGCGTGTAGAGGATGAACTTCCAGGCGGCCGCCTGCCGCTGAGCACCGCCCCAGCGGGCGATGAGGAAGTACATCGGGACGAGGACCATCTCGAAGGCGAGGAAGAAGAGCATCAGGTCGAGTACGGCGAAGGTCGCGAGGGTGCCGGACTCGAGTACGAGGAGCAGTGCGACGAAGCCCTTGGCGGAGGGGCCTTCGGGGAGCTTGAAGTAGCTGTACACCGCGCAGAGGAAGAACAGCAGCGCGGTCATCAGGAGGAGGGGGAGCGAGATGCCGTCGATGCCGAGGTGGATCCGGATGTTCAGCGCCTGGATCCAGCTGATGTCCGTCGTCGCCTGGAAGCGGGACGGGGCGTCGTGGTCGAAGCCCAGGGTGAGGGCGACGGCTGCGGCGAGGACGACTGCGGTGATGGTGACGCCGTGGCGGAGCACGGCCTGTTCGGGGCTCTTGCCCTTGAGTCCGGGCGGGGCCGGCAGGAGGGCCGCGACGGCGCCGAGGAGCGGTGCGGCCACGGTGAACGCCAGAAGGAACTGCATCACGGACGGGCTGATATCGATCACGGCTGACTCTCGGCTCACGATCCGGCGTTGACGTTGGCGAGGACGGCGGTGGCGATCGCCAGGACCACGGCGCCGGCGAGCAGGGCGCTCAGGTAGCTCTGCACGTTGCCGGTCTGGGCCCGGCGGACGAGGCTGCCGAGCAGCCGGGGGCCGGTGCCCGCGCCGCGGACGTACGTGTCGACGACCTCGCGGTCCAGGAAGCGCACCAGGCCCGCGGCCGCCCGGGTGGGGCGGACGAAGAGCCGGTCGTAGACGGCGTCGAGGTGGAAGCCGTCGGCGGCGTGGCGGTGCAGCGGGCCGAGCAGGGCCCGGCCGGGGTCGGCCGCGGGGGCGGCCGGGACGGCGGGGTGGTCGTGGGTCACCTCGGCCACCTCGGGGGTCTCGGCGGCGGATTCGGCGGCCGCGACGGAGGCGGGCACGGCGGATCCGTTGCGGATCCCGGCGGCGGCGCGGGCGGTGGCGCGCTGCCAGAGGGCGTACGTGAGGACCACGCCGATCAGGGCGGCGCCCGTGCCGAGGACGGAGGTGGTCACGGACGGGGTGAGTTCCCTGTCGTCGAACCAGTCGGCGAGGGGGCCGGCGGCGAGGCCGAAGGCGACGGAGGGGACGGCCAGCAGCCACAGCACGCCGGTCATGGCGACGGGTTCCCTGCCGTGGTCGGGGGCGGCGGCGCCCCGGCCGCGGAAGGCCATCAGCCACAGCCGGGTGGCGTAGGCGGCGGTGAGCAGGGCGGTCAGCAGGCCGGCGGTCAGGACGATCCAGCCGGCCGCGCCGGGCACGAGGTCGGAGTGTCCGCCGGCGGTGTGCTCGGCGGCGACGAGGACGGCTTCCTTGGAGAAGAAGCCGGCGAAGGGCGGGATGGCGGCGAGCGCGAGCAGCGCGACCGTCATCGTCCAGAAGGCGTCGGGGATGCGCTTGGCCAGGCCGTCCATACGGGACATGGCGGCCAGGGAGTTCGTTCCGGCGGCGTGGATGATGACGCCCGCGCCGAGGAAGAGGAGCGCCTTGAAGGCGCCGTGGGACAGGAGGTGGAAGACGGCGGCGCCGCGGTCGCCGACGGCCAGGGCCCCGGTCATGTAGCCGAGCTGGCCGACCGTGGAGTAGGCCAGGACGCGCTTGATGTCGTCCTGGGCGAGGGCGGCGAGGGCGGAGCCGACCATCGTGACGGCGGCCATGACGGCCATGACCACCAGTGCGGCCCGCGAGGCCGTGAAGACGGGCAGGAGGCGGGCGATGAAGTAGACACCGGCGGCGACCATCGTGGCGGCGTGGATCAGCGCGGAGACCGGGGTGGGGCCGGCCATGGCGTCCGGGAGCCAGGTGTGCAGCGGGAACTGCGCGGACTTGCCGGCGACACCGGCGAGCAGGAGCAGGGCGATGAGCGTCGGGTGGTCGAGTCCGCCCGCGGCGACGGTGCCGAGGATCTTGGTGATCCGGAAGGAGCCGGCGTCGGCGGCGAGCGCGAACAGGCCGATGAGGAAGGGGACGTCGCCGAGCTTGGTGACGAGGAAGGCCTTGAGGGAGGCGGAGCGGGCCGCCTCGGTCTCCCAGTAGTGGCCGACGAGGAAGTACGAGCAGATGCCCATGACCTCCCAGCCGACCAGCAGCACCATGAGGTCGCCGGAGTAGACGACGAGCAGCATGGCGGAGGTGAACAGGGAGACCAGGGCGGCGTAGGAGGGGTAGCGCGGGTCCTCGCGGAGGTACGCCGTCGAGTAGAGCTGTACGCAGGTGGCGACGACCCCGACGAGGGCGGCGACCAGGACGGCGAAGCCGTCCAGGTGGAGTGACAGCTCGATCGGCACCGAGCCGGTCGGGGTCAGCTCGGTCGCGGTGTCGATGGCCGGTCCGCCTCCCTGGCGGACGGCGACGAGCACGGCCAGGACGGCCGCGGCCAGGGCGGGCAGCACGGCGAGCGGCCTGACGAAGCCGGGAGCCGAGCGGCCCAGGAGGAGACCTGCGACCGCGCCGAGGAACGGGAGGAGGGGGACGAGGACCGCGAGGGTCGTGGTGCTCACGCGGCGACCTCCGGCCGGGCAGTGGTGTCGTCGGGCCGGCCGCTGTCGCGGCCCTCGGCGGTGTCACGGAGCCTGTCGACGTCCGACGTGCCCCGGTTGCGGTACACCATCAGCACGATGGCGAGGCCGATGCCGATCTCGGCGGCGGCGATGGCGATCGTGAAGAGGGTGAGGGCCTGGCCTGCGTGCAGGGTGTCGCGGAGCCAGACGTCGAAGGCCACCAGGTTGAGGTTGACGGCGTTGAGCATGAGCTCGACGGACATCAGGACCAGGATGGCGTTGCGGCGGGCGAGCACTCCGTAGAGGCCGGTGGCGAAGAGGAGGGCCGCGAGGACCGCGGGGTAGGCGAGGTGCATCAGCGCTGTTCCTCCTGGCGGCCCGCGCGGGCGGCGGCGTCGGCGGCTTCCTCGGCGGGGGTGTTGCGGCGGGAGAGCACGATGGCGCCGATCAGGGCGGCGAGGAGGAGCACGGAGAGCGCCTCGAAGGGCAGCACCCAGTGCTGGAAGAGGATCTCCCCGGAGACCTTGGTGGAGCCCTGGGCGGGTCCGTCGAGGTCGATCCAGGTGGTGCGGAAGGCGTCGGTGACGACCCAGACGAGCGAGGCTCCGGCGGCCGCGGCGACGGCGAGCGCCACCGGGCGGTTGCCGGAGTCGGCGTCCGGGGAACGGCCGATGGGGGCCTTGGTGAGCATCAGCCCGAAGAGGAGGAGGACGACCACGGAGCCGAGGTAGATCAGGACCTGGACCCAGGCGATGAACTCGGCGGTCAGCAGCAGGTACTCGACGGCGATCCCGCCGAGCGCGACGACCAGCCACAGGGCGGCGTGCACGAGCTGCTTGGTGGTGACGGTGATGACGGCCGCGCCGAGGGTGGCGAGGCCGACGAGGAGGAAGGCGATCTCGACGCCGGTCGGCGAGAGGAAGCCGGGGCCGGGCGCGGGCGCGGGGGCGCCGGCGGCCGCGACCGCTGCGAGGTGGGCGGCGTACATCAGGCGGTGCCTCCCGCCGGGGTGTCGGGGGTGCCGTCGGCGGGCGGGGCCGATCCGGCCTGCGCCGCGGCGGCCGCCGCGGCGGCTGCGGCGGCGGCTTCGGCCTTCTCCACGGCCTTGCGGGCGGCCGCGACCTCCTTGGGCTCCTCCGCCGCGGGGTCGAGGGCGGGCGGGGCCGGCACGGTCCACATCCACTCGCGCAGTTTGTCGCGCTCGTGGGTGAGCTCGTGGATGTCGGTCTCCGCGTACTCGAACTCCGGCGACCAGAAGAGGGCGTCGAAGGGGCACACCTCGATGCAGATGCCGCAGTACATGCAGAGGGAGAAGTCGATGGCGAAGCGGTCGAGGACGTTGCGGCTGCGCTCGCGGCCGCCGGGCGTGGCGGCCGGCACCGTCTCCTTGTGGGAGTCGATGTAGATGCACCAGTCGGGGCACTCGCGGGCGCACAGCATGCAGACCGTGCAGTTCTCCTCGAACAGGCCGATGACCCCGCGGCTGCGGGGCGGGAGCTCGGGCTGCACCTCGGGGTACTGGGCGGTGTGCGCGCGCTTGGTCATCGTGCGCAGGGTGACGGCCAGGCCCTTGGCGAGGCCGGATCCGGGAATCGGGGGCATTACTGGATCGCCACCTTCACGATGCCGGTGAGCGCGATCTGGGCGAGCGCGAGGGGGATGAGTACGGTCCAGGCGAGCTTCTGGAGCTGGTCCTCGCGCAGGCGCGGGTAGCTCACCCGGAGCCAGATGACGACGAAGGCGAGGAGGGCGGTCTTGAGCAGGGTCCAGAACCAGGCGAGGTCGTCACCGCCGAAGGGGCCGTGCCAGCCGCCGAGGAAGAGGACGGTGGTGAGGGCGCAGAGGACGACGATGCCGGCGTACTCGGCGAGCAGGAACAGCGCGAAGCGCAGGCCGGTGTACTCGGTGTAGGCGCCGAAGATGATCTCGGAGTCGGCGACGGGCATGTCGAACGGGGGCCGCTGGAGTTCGGCGAGGCCGGCGGTGAAGAAGACGACCGCGCCGATGATCTGCCAGGGCAGCCACCACCACTCGAACGCGCCGACGATGCCTTGCAGGGACACGGTCCCTGCGGCCATGGCGACCGAGGCGGCGGCCAGCAACATGGGCAGCTCGTACGCGAGCAGCTGGGCCGCGGTGCGCAGGCCGCCGAGCAGGGAGAACTTGTTGGCGGAGGCCCAGCCGCCCATGAGGCTGCCGAGCACGCCGACGCCCATCACGGCGAGCGCGAAGAAGAGGCCCGCGTCGATGACCTGGCCGACCGCGCCGTTGCCCGGGCCGATGGGGATGGCGAGCAGGACGAGGAGGTACGGCAGCAGCGCGACGGCGGGGGCCAGCTGGAAGATCCGCCGGTCGGCGTTGGCCGGGACGATGTCCTCCTTCTGCGCGAACTTCACGCCGTCGGCGACGAGCTGGGCCCAGCCGTGGAAGCCGCCCGCGTACATGGGGCCGAGGCGGCCCTGCATGTGCGCCATCACCTTGTGCTCGGTCTGCCCGATGACGAGCGGCAGCACGAGGAAGACGGCGAAGACGACGATCAGTCGCAGGGCGACGTCGAGGACGTCGTTCACGCGTCGCCTCCGGTGGTGTCGGGCCTGGGGTCGGGCTTGGGGTCGGTGTCGGGCTCCGGCTCGGGCTCGCGGCCGGGGTCCGGCTGCGGTGCGGTGGCGGCCGGGGGCTCCTCGAAGGCGGGCTTCGGGTCGTGCCAGGGCGCGTCCGCGCTGCGTTTCGCCGCCGGCGGGGTGACCGGGCGCGGGGCGTCAGGGGCGTCGGCCGGGGCCGGGGTGGCCTGGCTGGCCGAGCCGTCCGCCACCGAGCGGGTGCGGCGCGGCGGGCGCGGGGCCTGCGGGGCGCCCTCGCCGGCGGTGTCCGGGGCCGGGGTGGCCTGGCTGGCCGAGCCGTCCGCCACCGAGCGGGTGCGGCGCGGCGGGCGCGGGGTGTCCGAGGCGCCCTCGCCGGCGGTGTCCGGGGCCGGGGTGGCCTGGCTGGCGGAGCCCTCCGTCACCGAGCGGGTGCGGCGTACCGGGGCGCCCTCGCGGGGAGTGCGCGCCGGGCCGGCGCCGGCCGCCGCGCCCCGCGGGGTGCGGGCC
>NZ_JBEZKZ010000019.1:0-100138 GCF_040651895.1 Streptomyces sp. NPDC048352 | reverse complement strand
TTCTCAAGGAACGGACGCTTCCTTTGTACTCACCCTCTCGGGCTTTCCTCCGGGCTTTCGTTCTGTGTTGTTCTTGCGTTTCCGACTCTATCAGACTCTTTCGCCGTGTCGTTTCCGACTCGGTTTGGAATTCCGATGGCCTTCTGAAGGGCCTTGCCTTTCGGCGTTGTCACTACGTTAACGCTTTTCCCTTGCGGCTCATAATCGAGCCCGTCGGCGGGAAATCCGGGCATGCCGAATGGGACCCCGCCAGGGGTAAGTCGTAGGTAGTGGTTTGGCCGCTCTGGGGGTCTGCGGAAGGCAGCGCCCCGTTCAAGCGGCTCGGGCTACGTTAGGCGTCGGCCAGGGCCGAGTCAAGTCGAGCGGCGGCGCGGCGCGTGGGCGCGGTACGGGCTCACCGTCGGGTCTCCGGTGATCCAGTAGCGGTAGGGGTGGGCGGCTCCGGCTCCGCTCACTCCTGTGCGGGGGCCGTTGCCGACCAGGTCGGGCGGCGTGGAGGTGCCGGTCAGGAGGGACAGCGGCGCGTCGGGGCCGTCGCAGAGGTCCGCACCGTCGAGGGAGCGGTCCACGTCCAGGGCCGTGGCCAGACGGGCCGGCCCCTTGGCGAGTTCGTGCGGGTTTCTGGCTGAAAGCCGACGTTTCGCGGCCAGGTCAGCGCCCACCGTCACCTCCCCCGCCCGCAGCAGCACCCCGCTCGCGTGGCCCGGTGGTCCGCACACCAGGTTGAGGCTGAACCACATGCCGTAGATGAAGTAGACGTACGCGTGGCCGGGCGGTCCGAACATCGAGGCGTTGCGGGCGGTGCGGCCCCGGAAGGCGTGGGAGCCGGGGTCGGCCTCGCCCGCGTACGCCTCCACCTCCGTGATGCGCAGTTCCATGGGGCCGTCCGGGGTCCGGCGTACCAGGATCCGGCCCAGCAGATCGGGGGCCACCGTGAGGACCGGGCGGTCGAAGAAGGACCGGGGCAGGGGCGTACGGTCGGGTCGCGCGCTCATCCGGTCGAGCGTACTGGAAGGCGCGCCCCTGCAACCGGGGCCTAAGGTTCCGCGTTGGTAAGGGGTAGACGCGACGCAGTCAGCAGGGCTGGCCTGGTCGCCAGGTCCTTAGATCCGTATAGGGGAGATTGAGCATGGGGTTCAGGAAGCTGTTCGCGAGCCTGGGTGCCGGCGGGGCGTCGGTGGACACGATCATCACGGAGCCGAACGTCGTGCCGGGCGGGATCGTCCAGGGCGAGGTGCGCATCCAGGGCGGGTCCGTGGAGCAGCAGATCGAGGGCCTGTCCGTCGGGCTCCAGGCGCGGGTGGAGGTGGAGGGCGGCGACAGCGAGTACAAGCAGGACATCGTCTTCACCAAGCAGCGCCTCGGCGGTGCCTTCAAGGTGCAGGCCGGTGCGCTGCACGTGGTGCCGTTCGGGCTGGAGATCCCGGCGGAGACGCCGATCACCCACTTCGGGGGCCAGCACCTGCACGGGATGAACATCGGGGTCAGCACCGAGCTGGAGATCGCGCGCGCGGTGGACGCGGGCGACCTGGACCCGATCAACGTGCACCCGGTGCCGGCGCAGCAGGCGATCCTGGACGCGTTCCGGCAGCTGGGCTTCACCTTCCGCAGCGCGGACATGGAGCGCGGGCACATCCGCGGGACGCGCCAGACGCTGCCGTTCTACCAGGAGATCGAGTTCCTGCCGCCGTCGCAGTACCGGGGGCTGAACCAGGTCGAGCTGACCTTCGTCTCGGACGGGCGCGAGATGGACGTCGTCCTGGAGATGGACAAGAAGCCGGGGCTGTTCAGCGAGGGCAGCGACACCTACCGCTGCTTCCAGGTCGGCCTGCAGTCGTACGAGGGGACCGACTGGGCGGCGTACCTGAACCAGTGGATCGCCTCGGTCGGTTCACAGCGCAACTGGTTCTAGGCTCGGGCCCGTACCCCTCATCCGATCCAGGAGGACAGCAGTGGCCGAGCAGAACAGGGCGCCCCTTCCGCACGCCTTCCACCCCGAGGTGGAGGCCTTCACCGTGACCAGTGCGGACGTCGCGCCGGGTGCGGATCTGGCGGAGGCGCAGGTGCTGACGGGGGGCAACGTCTCGCCGGAGCTGCGGTGGGAGGGCTTTCCCGAGGGCACGAAGAGTTTCGCGGTGACCTGCTTCGACCCGGACGCGCCGACGGGCAGCGGGTTCTGGCACTGGGTGCTCTTCGACATCCCGGCCTCGGTGACCTCGCTGCCGGCCGGCGCGGGCAGCGGGGACTTCGAGGGGCTGCCGGAGGGGGCCGTGCACGCGCGGAACGACTACGGCACCCGGGACTTCGGCGGTGCGGCCCCGCCGCGCGGAGAGCGGCACCGGTACGTGTTCACCGTGTACGCGGTGGACCGGGAGCAGCTCGGGACGGACGAGGACTCCTCGCCGGCGTCGGTCGGTTTCCACCTCCGGTTCCACGCCATCGGCCGTGCGCAGCTGATCGGCGAGTACGAGTCGCCGGCCGGCTGATCGTTCTTGATCTGTTTGCCCGGTCCTGGTCTAAAGGAGGCCAGGACCGGGCATTTTTATTGCGTTGTCCCGCGTGGCGCGCGCGGCCAGAGTGGTTGCGGGCCTTGCCGCCAGGGTGGTCGCGGGCCTGCACACGGAGGTGGGCGAGATGCGGGACACGCTGGTACTGAACGCGAGCTTCGAGCCGCTGTCGACGGTGACGCTGAACCGGGCCGTGGTGCTGGTGCTCCAGGACAAGGCCGTGGTCGAACAGTCTCATCCGGAGCTGCGCGTGCGGGCGGCGACCATGGAGCTGCCGATGCCGCGGGTGATCCGGTTGTGCCGCTACGTGCGGGTGCCCTTCCGAAGACATGCTCCCTGGTCGCGGAGGGGGGTGCTGGTACGGGACCAGCACCGGTGCGCGTACTGCGGCAAGCGCGCGACGACCGTGGACCACGTGCTGCCCCGGGCTCAGGGGGGCGGTGACACCTGGCTGAACACGGTGGCCTCCTGTGCGGAGGACAACCACCGCAAGGCGGCGCGGACGCCGGAGGAGGCGGGGATGCCGCTGCTGCGCAAGCCCTTCGTGCCGTCTCCGGCGGACGCGATGCTGCTCGCCCTGGGGGTGCGGGGGCAGGACGCGCTGCCCGACTGGCTGGCGCGTTCCGCCTGAGTCGCGTCTGCCCCGTCCGTCGTGGTGTGCCGCGCGCTGGGCGACGTATCTCCTCTACGTCGCTCAGCGGAGCAGCAGCTGGACGATGGCCAGGATCCCGACCGTGACGATGACTCCGCGCAGGGCGGTCGGGGGGAGCCGGCGGCCGACCTTGGCGCCGATCTGGCCGCCGATGGTGGAGCCGACGGCGATGAGGAGCACGGCCGTCCAGTCGAAGTCGGCGACGAAGAGGAAGAAGACGGCGGCGATGCCGTTGACGAGGGCGGCGACCACGTTCTTGACGGCGTTGATCCGTTGCAGGTCGTCGTGGAGCAGCAGGCCCATCAGGCCGACGTAGAGCACGCCCTGCGCGGCGCCGAAGTAGCCCCCGTACGCGCTGGAGAACAGCATGCCGGCCAGCAGCGCCGGTCCGCCGTCCGCGCGGCCCGGACCGCCGCCGGCGGCTTCCTGGCGGCGGCGCAGGGCGACGGCGAGGCGGGGCTGGAGGACGACGAGCACGAGGGCCAGGCCGATGAGGACGGGCACGATCGTGTCGAAGGAGTCCGGGGGCAGGACCAGGAGCAGGACGGCGCCCGCGAGTCCGCCGACGAGGGAGACGGCGCCGAGCCGGACGATGCGGGCGCGCTGGCCCTGGAGTTCCTTGCGGTAGCCGATGGCTCCGCTGAGGGAACCGGGCACCAGGCCGAGGGTGTTGGAGACGTTGGCGGTGACCGGGGGCAGGCCGGTGGCGAGCAGCACCGGGAAGGTGATCAGGGTGCCGGAGCCGACGATGGTGTTGATGGTGCCGGCGCCGATTCCGGCGGCGAAGACCGCGAGCGATTCCCAGAGGGACATGGACATGGACATGGACGGAGCCATCCCCTTTGCGTGAGTGAGTCGCCTCCCCGCCGTGAAGGTCGAGGGGCCTCACCGATCATGCCCGAAGGGGAGGGCCGCGTCAGTCGATGGGGGGCTGTTCCCGGCGCTCGGCGGGACGGTCCTGGGCGGGTACGCCCTTGCCGGGGTTCTGCGGGTTGAAGCCGGCCGAACCGCCGCCGAGGGGGCCGAAGTTGCCCATGGCGCCCGAGAGGCCCTTGAGTGCGTCTCCGATCTCGCTGGGCACGATCCAGAGCTTGTTGGCGTCGCCTTCGGCGATCTTCGGGAGCATCTGGAGGTACTGGTAGGCGAGGAGCTTCTGGTCGGCGTCGCCGGCGTGGATGGACTCGAAGACCGTACGGATGGCCTGCGCCTCGCCCTCGGCCCGCAGCGCCGCGGCCTTGGCCTCGCCTTCCGCGCGCAGGATCGAGGACTGCTTCTCGCCCTCGGCGCGCAGGATCTCCGACTGCCGGACACCCTCGGCCTGGAGGATCGCGGCGCGCTTGTCGCGGTCGGCGCGCATCTGCTTCTCCATCGAGTCCTGGATGGAGGTCGGCGGCTCGATGGCCTTCAGTTCGACGCGGTTGACGCGGATGCCCCACTTGCCGGTGGCCTCGTCGAGGACCCCGCGCAGGGCGGCGTTGATCTCCTCGCGGGAGGTGAGGGTCCGCTCCAGGTCCATGCCGCCGATGATGTTGCGCAGGGTGGTGACGGTGAGCTGCTCGATGGCCTGGATGTAGCTGGCCACCTCGTACGTCGCGGCGCGGGCGTCGGTCACCTGGTAGTAGATGACGGTGTCGATGTTGACGACCAGGTTGTCCTGGGTGATGACCGGCTGCGGCGGGAAGGGGACGACCTGCTCGCGCAGGTCGATCCGGTTGCGGATCGAGTCGATGAACGGGACGACGATGTTGAGGCCCGCGTTGAGGGTGCGGGTGTAGCGGCCGAACCGCTCGACGATGGCCGCGCTGGCCTGCGGGATCACCTGGATCGTCTTGACCAGGGCGATGAAGACCAGTACCACCAGGATGATCAGGACGATGATGATCGGTTGCATGCTGTTCCCCGTGCCCTTCCGGCTGTCTGTGCTGCCCCGTTGAGCGGAGTCTCGCAGACCCCGGGGCCGCGGGTGGGCTGCTTGCTACATGACGACCGCGGTCGCTCCGTCGATGTCGATGACGTCGACGGACTGGCCGGGTTCGAAACTGGTGTCCGAGTCGAGGGTACGGGCGGACCAGATCTCCCCGGCCAGCTTGATGCGGCCGCCGCTGCCGTCGACCCGTTCGAGCACGAGGGCGGTCCTGCCCTTCAACGCCTCGATGCCGCTGCGGTGTTGGGGCTGGTCCCGGTGGCGGTTGGCGAGGGGCCGGACGACGGCGACCAGGGCGACCGAGACGATCACGAAGACCAGGACCTGGGCCACCGCTCCCCCGCCGACGGCCGCGGTGACGGCGGCCGCGACCGCGCCGACCGCGAACATGCCGAACTCCGGCATGGCGGTCAGGACGAGGGGGATGCCCAGTCCGACCGCGCCGATGAGCCACCACACCCATGCGTCGATGTCCACATGGTCATGGTAGGTCGGGCGGGCGCGGCCGGACAGGGCGCGAACGGCGGCCTTGGCGCCGGGCCCGGGCCGTCTAGCGCAGCGGCAGGCCCTGGGCGCTCCAGCGGTCGTGCTCGTTGCGTTCGACGACGAGCGGGAGGCCGAAGCAGAGGGAGAGGTTGCGGGAGGTCAGCTCCAGCTCGATGGGACCGGCGGTGACGACCTTGCCCTGGCGGATCATCAGGACGTGCGTGAAGCCGGGGGCGATCTCCTCGACGTGGTGGGTGACCATCACCATGGAGGGGGCGAGGGGGTCGCGGGCCAGGCGGCCGAGGCGGCGTACGAGGTCCTCGCGGCCGCCGAGGTCCAGGCCGGCGGCGGGCTCGTCGAGGAGGAGCAGCTCGGGGTCGGTCATCAGGGCGCGGGCGATCAGGGTGCGCTTGCGCTCGCCCTCGGAGAGGGTGCCGAACTTGCGGTCGAGGTACTCCGTCATGCCGAGGCGGTCGAGGAACGCGCGGGCGCGCTGCTCGTCGATGTCCTCGTACTCCTCCTGCCAGGTCGCGGTCATGCCGTAGGCGGCGGTGAGCACGGTCTGCAGGACGGTCTGCCGCTTCGGGAGCTTGTCGGCCAGCGCGATGCCGGCGACGCCGATGCGCGGGCGCAGCTCGAAGACGTCGCTGCCGGGCTTGCCGAGGGTGCTGCCGAGGATGGTGGCGGCGCCCGTGGTGGGGAAGAGGTAGCTGGAGGCGAGGTTCAGCAGCGTGGTCTTGCCGGCGCCGTTGGGGCCGAGGATCACCCAGCGCTCCCCCTCCTTCACCGACCAGGAGACCTGGTCCACCAGAGCCCGGCCCTCGCGGACCACGGATACGTCCACCAGCTCCAGAACATCGCTCATGAGCGTGTTGTCACCCCTTGCAGTCACGGTTCTCTGTGCGCCGGCAGGCGCAGCCCCAGGGGAAAACCTACGCCACTGGCGGAGGGCTCCGGGCGCCAGGCCGGGTCGGGGCGCCGATCCGTAGAGTGGGGGGATGCTTTTCGAACCACGTTCAGGGCGGCTGGCCGCCTGGGGGAACGCTCTGCTGGCCGGTCTGGTCTCGCCCGACGAGGCGGCGCTGTCGATCGTGGGCGAGGACGCCGTGCACCGGGTGGCCGGGCTGCCGGGGGAAGCGGAGCCGGTGGGGCTCACGCTGGCGCTCGGGCGGCTGCGGGCGCTGGGGGCGACCGGGCTGCGGGTGGCGCTGCCGGTGGCGGGGCATCCGCTGGGGCTGAGCGGGCCGCCGGAGTTCAACGCGCGGGCGCTGGAGGCCGAGGAGGCGGTGGTGTGCGCCGGGGCCGCGCTGGGACTGGTGCCGGAGGTCTCGGAGGCGGGCCCGGCCGGTGACGTCCACGTCTCGGTGGTGTGGCACTGCCTGCCGGTACGGGAGGCCCCGCCGGCGGACGTGCCGTCGCTGGGCGAGGCGGAGCGGGAGCTGGCGGAGGCGCTGCGGGAGGCGACGGTGGTGCTGACCCGGCTGGACGTGGCGGCGTCGGGGCCGGTGGCGGACGCGGCCCTGTCCGCGTACCGGGCGCGGGCGGAGGCGGGGCGTGACGTACTGGCGCCCGGGTATCCGGCGCGGGCGGTGCGGGTGCTGGCGCTGGCGCAGCGGGTGGACCTGATGGTGTCGCTGGCGTACGAGCGCGGGCACGGGGGCGCGGTGGCCGCGTCCGAGATGGCGGCGCGGGCGGAGGCGCTGCGGCCGGTGGAGCGGGTGGCCCGGCGGGCGCTGGTGGCGGCGTACAACGCGGCGGTGGAGGAGCGGTAGCCTCCGGCGCTTCCGGCGGGTCCGGGCCGCCGCCGTGCGCGGGCTGCTCCCGTCCTGCGCCCTTTAGCGGGGGCTCCGCGTCCCGAACGCCGACGCGAGGGAAACGGTACGGCCCCGCTTCCAGGGGAGAGGGGGAAGCGGGGCCGGCGGGGGCGCGGGTCAGGCGTTGACGCCGGTGTTGCCGAAGGCGCCGTTGAGCAGGCCGATCACGTTGACGGAGTTGCCGACCACGTTCACGGGGACCTGCACGGGGACCTGGAGCAGGTTCCCGGAGGCCACGCCGGGCGAGTTCAGGGCCTCGCCCTCCGCGGACGCACCGCCGTGCGCCGAGGAGACACCGGCGCCGGCGGCGAGGAGGCCGCCCGCGACCATGGTGACGGCTGCGGCCTTCTTGAAGTTCTTCACGTTCTCGTCCTCCAGTACGTCTGCCGCGACCAGCCGCCGCGGCACGCCATGGAGAACGGCCGCCCCGCCGCCCGGATACGCCATGTGGGCTACATACACCCGACCGTATGAATCTCAGCTCAGCCCACGACTTCAGGCGGCTTGGCCCGCTACTCCGTGATGCCGTGCCTGACCGCCCACAGCGCGGCCTGCGTCCGGTCGGAGAGGTCGAGCTTCATGAGGATGTTCGAGACGTGCGTCTTGACCGTCTTCTCCGACAGGACGAGGGCCCGGGCGATCTCCCGGTTCGAGCGCCCGTCCGCGATCAGACCGAGCACCTCCCGT
Organism: Streptomyces sp. NPDC048352; assembly: GCF_040651895.1. Lineage (NCBI taxonomy): Bacteria > Bacillati > Actinomycetota > Actinomycetes > Kitasatosporales > Streptomycetaceae > Streptomyces > Streptomyces sp. NPDC048352. The sequence goes on along the minus strand of NZ_JBEZKZ010000019.1, from coordinate 92,068 downwards.
TCGCGGTCGGTCAGCGCCCCGGGGCGTCCCCCCGGCCCGCTCTGGTCGTCCTGGGCCGCGAGCAGCGCCTCCGCCACCTCCGGCTGGAGCAGGACGTGGCCGGCGTGCACGGAGCGGATGGCTCCGGCCAGGGCGTCGGGGTCGATGTCCTTGTAGAGGTATCCGGCGGCGCCGGCCCGCAGCGCGGGCACCACGGTCCGCTGTTCCGTGAAGCTGGTGACGATCAGGACGCGCGCCGGGTTCCCGAGGTCCCGCAGCCGGCGCAGGGCCTCGATGCCGTCGGTGCCGGGCATCTTCACGTCCATGAGGATCACGTCGGGGCGCAGTTCCTCGGCGCGGGCGGTGCCCTCCGCCCCGTCGGCGGCCTCTCCGACCACCTCGATGTCCTCCTGTACCTCCAGGAAGGTGCGCAGGCCGCGTCGGACCACCTGGTGGTCGTCGACCAGCAGGACGCGGATCCGGCCGCGGCCGGGGACGTCAGCCACCGGGGACCTCCATTTCGATCGTGGTGCCCTCGCCGGGCTCCGAGCGGACCTCCAGCCGGCCCCCGGCACCGCTCGCGCGGTCCCGCATGGAGACCAGCCCCAGGTGGCGGCCGGCCTTGCGCACGGTGGGCGGGGAGAAGCCCCGGCCCCAGTCGCGCACGCGCAGGACGGCGCCGCCCTCCAGGGTGCGGGCCAGGGTGACCTCGACGCGGTCGGCGCCGGAGTGGCGCAGGGCGTTGTGGAGGGCCTCCTGGGCGACGCGCAGCAGCGCCTCCTCCTGGGCGGCGGGCAGCGCCCGTACGCCGTCGCAGGTGAAGGTGACGCGTGCGGTGTGGGCGCGGTCCAGTACGCGGACGTGGTCGCGCAGGGTGGCGACGAGGCCGTCCTCGTCCAGTGCGGCCGGGCGCAGCTCGGTCACGGCGGCGCGCAGCTCGTCGGCGGCCTGCGCGGCGAGCGCGGCGACCTGCTGGAGCTCGCCCTTGGCGCGGCCCGGGTCGCGGTCCACGAGCGCGGCGGCCGCCTGGGCGGTCAGGCGCAGGGAGAACAGCTTCTGGCTGACGGCGTCGTGCAGCTCGTGGGCGAGCCGGGAGCGCTCCTCGGCGATGGTCAGCTCGCGGCTGCGCTCGTAGAGGCGGGCATTGGTCAGGGCGATGGCCGCGTGCTGGGCGAGGAGGGAGAGGAGCTCCTCGTCCTCGTCGGTGAAGCCGCGGCCGGCGCCCGGGGCGCCGCGCTTGTTGGCGAGGAAGAGGGCGCCGAGGTTCTCCTCCCCGTCGCGGATGGGCAGGCCGAGGAAGTCGGACATCTCGGGGTGGGCGGCGGGCCAGCCCCCGAAGCGCGGGTCCTTGCGGACGTCGGCCAGCCGCTCGGGGGTCTCCTCGTGGAGCATCGCGGCGAGGATGCCGTGCTGGCGGGGCAGCGGGCCGATGCGGCGCCACTGCTCCTCGCTGATGCCGTCGACGACGAACTGGGCGAAGCCCCCGTGGTCGTCCGGAACGCCCAGGGCCGCGTATTCGGCGTCCAGCAGTTCGCGGGCGGAGGCGACGATCGTGCGCAGGACGTCCTGGACCTCCAGTCGGCGGCTCATGGCCAGCAGCGCGGTGCTGACGGCCGCCAGTCCTCCCGTAGCGGGTCCGTTGTGCATGGGGTCACCGTACCGGCGGCCCTGACCTGGGGTATCGGGCTGCGGGTGTAGGTCCGGGGGCGGAGGGCATACGGCTTGGGGAGGGGTTGGGGGGGCGGTTCTCTGCCCTGGGGATGAGGCCTGCGGGCGGGCAGGTCGTCCGGAAGTCGGAGTTCGGTCACCCATTGAATTGCGGGAGCAACTCTGGGTGAAACCGTTACGTGCCCGATGTGAGCCCGGGCATAGGACGCACATCACTTACGAAGCCGCGTAGTGGACGAATAAGGGCGCGGTCAGTGCTGCTGCGCCTAGCGGCGGGGGCGTAAATGCCGCTCCACCGGGGGGCCCTGATCCACTAAGCGGGATCGTACGTCACACCTTTGCCATGCGATTTTGCCGCCGCTAAGAATGGCTGCCGTCGCACAGCGCCGCGGATCCCGGATCCGAGCGGCGCTTTCCTGCGGCCCCCGCTATTCGAAGAGGTTGCCCCGCATGTCTGCTTCCAGCACTCCCGGTCACAGTCGTCTGACGAAGGCGTACAAGCTGTCGATCGCCGGTGTCGCCACCCTCGGTGCCGCTGCCCTCGCCTTCTCCCTCGTCCCCGCCGAGACCGGTACCGGGACCGCTCAGGCTCAGACGATCGCGGTCGCCCCGGTGGCCTGGACCCAGTCCGTGCAGCAGAACGTCGGCGCCCAGCAGGCCGTCGCCGACCAGAAGGCCAAGGACGCCGCGGCGAAGGCCAAGGCCAAGGCGGAGGCCCAGGCGAAGAAGGACCGCGAGGCCAAGGCGGCGGCGAGCCGTTCCGCGGCCCGCACCCCGGTCTTCGCGAACAACCTCGACGGCTGGATCAAGGAAGCCCTCTTCATCATGAAGCGCGAGGGCATCCCCGGCACCTACGCCGGCATCCACCGCAACATCATGCGCGAGTCGAGCGGCAACCCGCGCGCGATCAACAACTGGGACATCAACGCCCAGAACGGCATCCCGTCCAAGGGTCTGCTCCAGGTGATCGCCCCGACCTTCAAGACGTACCACGTCAAGGGCACCAAGTTCGACCAGTACGACCCGGTCGCGAACATCGTCGCCGCGTGCAACTACGCCGCCGACCGCTACGGCTCGATGGACAACGTGAACAGCGCCTACTGAGCGCACCCCACGCCCCCCATGCGCCTCAGGGCGGCCCCCGGAGTCCCGGGTGCCGCCCTGAGGCGTTCGGTGCGTCGGCGCACCGGCTACTTGCGCATGACCTCGGGCTCGTGGCGGCGCAGCAGGCGGGCCACCGCGAAGCCGCAGATGACGCCGAGCAGCACCAGCACGGAGATGTCGAGGAACCACTGGCCGGCGGTGGGGTCCCACAGCGGGTCGGTGTTCGTGGGGTTCTCCGGGTCCCACGGCGCCATGAGCTTGCCGAGGTCCAGCGTGGTGCCGGCCGCGGCGACCGACCAGCGCGACGGCATCAGGTAGGCGAACTGCTCCAGCCCGATCTTGTCGTACAGCTGGAAGAGGATGCCGGTGAAGACGACCTGGATGATCGCGAACATGACCAGCAGCGGCATGGTCTTCTCGGCGGTCTTCACCAGCGAGGAGATCACCAGGCCGAACATCATCGCGGTGAAGCCGAGCGCCGTCACCGAGATGCAGAGCTCGGCGGCCGGCGACATGAACAGGCCCTCGGCGGGCAGCTTGCGCGGGGTGAAGCCGATGGCGCAGATGATCACGCCCTGGACGGCCGTGATCACGCCGAGGACGATCACCTTCGACATGAGGTACGCCGACCGGGACAGGCCGGTCGCGCGCTCGCGTTCGTAGATGACGCGTTCCTTGATCAGCTCACGGACCGAGTTGGCCGCGCCCGAGAAGCACATGCCGACCGCGAGGATCAGCATGATCGTGCCCGCGTCGCCGTTGAAGCGGGACGGCTTCACCGGCGGGGCGAGGCCGAACTTCGCGGGGATCACCGTCGAGACGATGCCGAGGACGGCGGGCAGCAGCACCATCAGGGCCAGGAAGCCCTTGTCGGAGGCGATCACCGAGACGTAGCGGCGGATCAGCGTCCACAGCTGCGAGCCCCAGCCCTGCGGCTTCGGCGGGTTCAGCTGCTGCGGCGTGGGCATCGCGACCGGCTGCGGGGCGACCGCGTCGAGGTCGGCGGCGTACAGCTGGTAGTGCTGGGAGCCCTTCCAGCGGCCGGCCCAGTCGTACTCGCGGTAGTTCTCGAAGGCGGAGAACACGTCGGCCCAGGTGGTGTAGCCGAAGAAGTTCAGCGCCTCGTCCGGCGGGCCGAAGTAGGCCACGGACCCGCCCGGGGCCATCACCAGCAGCTTGTCGCACAGGGCCAGCTCGGCCACGGAGTGGGTGACGACCAGGACGGTGCGGCCGTCGTCGGCGAGGCCGCGCAGCAGCTGCATGACGTCGCGGTCCATGCCCGGGTCGAGGCCGGAGGTCGGCTCGTCCAGGAAGATCAGCGACGGCTTGGTCAGCAGCTCCAGGGCCACGGACACGCGCTTGCGCTGGCCGCCCGAGAGCGAGGTGATCTTCTTGTCCTTGTGGATGTCGAGCTTGAGCTCGCGCAGCACCTCGTTGATGCGGGCGGCGCGCTCGGACTCGGCGGTGTCGCCGGGGAAGCGGAGCTTGGCCGCGTACTTCAGGGCGGTGCTGACCTTCAGCTCCTTGTGCAGGATGTCGTCCTGCGGGACCAGGCCGATGCGCTGGCGGAGCTCCGCGAACTGCTTGTACAGGTTGCGGTTGTCGTAGAGGACGTCACCCTGGTCGGCGGGCCGGTAGCCGGTGAGGGCCTTCAGCAGCGTCGACTTGCCCGAGCCGGAGGGGCCGATGACGCCGATGAGCGACTTCTCGGGGACGCCGAAGGTGACGTCCTTGAGGATCTGCTTGCCGCCGTCGACCGTGACCGTGAGGTGGCGCGCCGAGAAGGAGACGTCACCGGTGTCGACGAACTCCTCGAGCCGGTCGCCGACGATCCGGAACGTCGAGTGGCCGACGCCGACGATGTCGTTCGGGCCGAGCAGCGCGGTGCCGGACTTGGGCAGCGCCTGACCGTTGACGTAGGTGCCGTTGTGGCTGCCGAGGTCGTGGATCTCGAAGCGGCCGCCGGTGGAGCGGAACTCCGCGTGGTGGCGCGAGACCTGGAGGTCGGAGACGACGAGCTCGTTCTCCAGGGCACGGCCGATGCGCATGACGCGGCCCACGGCGATCTGGTGGAACGTCGTCGGGCTGCGGTGGTCGCTGTAGCCGGGGGCCGCGGACTGCGCGGGGGCGCCGCCGGCCTGCTGCGGCGGCACGTACGGCTGCTGGTGCTGCGGCTGCTGCTGCGGCTGGTCCCAGGCGGGCTGCGGCTGCTGGTGCTGGTGCGCCGGGGCCTGGTAGGCAGGTGCCTGTGCGTGCTGTTGCGCCTGGTAGGCCGGCTGCGGGGCGGGCGCCGCCGCGGCGGCCGCGCTCAGATCCAGCCGCGGGCCGTCGGTCGCGTTGCCCAGGTGGACCGGCGTGCCGGCCACGAGCTCCGTCTGCTGGACCCGCGCGCCGTGCACGTAGGTGCCGTTGGTGCTGCCGTGGTCCTCGATGGCCCAACCCCGGCCGTTCCAGCTGATGGTGGCGTGCCGCCACGACACCCGGGCGTCATCGATCACCACGTCTCCCTGGGGGTCGCGCCCCAGCGAGTACGACCTGGACGGATCGAGCGTCCAAGTCCTTCCGTTCAATTCCAGTACGAGTTCCGGCACTCCAGCCCCACTTAAGTCCCCCGAGAATCCCCCTGGCGTCAGGGAGTCCGACGTCAGGGAGTCTAGGGATGGCGAACATCCGGGGGAACTATTTCAGGCCTGGGGCCACATGTGGAATCGGGGCCTTCGCGGGCGGGGGCGAAAGGCGCCCGGAGAGTGAGATACGGGACGTCTCACCCCCCGGCGCCCGGTCCCGCGGTGGCCGCGCGGCGCGTGGTGAGCGGGTGGCTCGGGGCGCGGGTCCCGCCCTTCGCCCGTTCCCCGGGGCTCCGCCCCGGACCCCGCGCCTCGAACGCCGGCGGGGCCGGCGCCGGCTGCGCCCGAAAGGTGGGACGGGGGTCCAGGGGGGCGGGGTGGGAAGATACGGTGTGGGCACCATGAGCGCTTCGCAGACCTCCGACGTCCCCACCCTCCTCGTCAAGATCTTCGGCAAGGACCGTCCCGGGATCACCGCCGGGCTGTTCGACACCCTCGCCGCCTACTCCGTCGATGTCGTCGACATCGAGCAGGTCGTCACCCGCGGCCGCATCGTCCTGTGCGCCCTCGTCACCAAGCCCGCCGCCGGCTCCGAGGGCGAGCTGCGCTCCACCGTGCACAGCTGGGCCGAGTCGCTCAAGCTCCAGGCCGAGATCATCTCCGGCACCGGTGACAACCGGCCCCGCGGCAGCGGCCGGTCCCACGTCACCGTCCTCGGGCACCCCCTCACGGCGGAGTCCACGGCCACCATCGCGGCCCGGATCACCGCGACCGGCGGCAACATCGACCGCATCTTCCGTCTCGCCAAGTTTCCGGTGACGGCGGTCGAGTTCGCCGTCTCCGGCGTCGCGACCGAGCCGTTGCGCACCGCTCTCGCGACCACCGCCGCGCAGATCGGCGTGGACGTGGCCGTGGTGTCGGCGGGGCTGCACCGCCGGGCGCAGCGCCTGGTGGTCATGGACGTGGACTCGACCCTGATCCAGGACGAGGTCATCGAGCTCTTCGCCGCGCACGCCGGCTGTGAGGCCGAGGTCGCCGAGGTGACCGAGCGGGCCATGCGCGGTGAGCTGGACTTCGAGCAGTCCCTGCACGCCCGGGTCGCGCTGCTGGCGGGGCTGGACGCGTCGGTGGTGGACAAGGTCCGCTCCGAGGTGCGGCTGACGCCCGGTGCCCGGACCCTGATCCGGACGCTGAAGACGCTGGGCTACCAGGTGGGTGTGGTCTCGGGCGGGTTCACGCAGGTGACGGACGACCTGCGGGAGCGGCTGGGGCTGGACTTCGCCTCGGCCAACACCCTCGAGATCGTCGACGGGAAGCTGACCGGGAGGGTCACCGGCGAGATCGTGGACCGGGCGGGCAAGGCGCGGCTGCTGCGCCGCTTCGCCGGGGAGGCCGGGGTGCCGCTGTCGCAGACGGTGGCGATCGGTGACGGCGCCAACGACCTGGACATGCTGAACGCCGCCGGGCTGGGTGTGGCCTTCAACGCCAAGCCGGTGGTCCGCGAGGCCGCCCACACCGCCGTGAACGTGCCCTTCCTGGACGCGGTGCTGTACCTGCTCGGCGTCACCCGCGAGGAAGTGGAAGCGGCCGATCTGGCCTGAGGCGCCCACGGCGCCCGAGCCGGCGCCGACGCCGGCTCCCCGTACGCCCGGCCGGATCCCTCCGGCCGGGCGTCCGTCGTCCGGTGACCCCGCGCGAGGCGGAGTCCAGGCGCCTCCGATCCGAACTGGCTTCCGCTGAAGTCCACTTGGCCTCACATCACTGACCGCGTTGTCGGATCCCGACAACGGCGACCGGTCAGCCTTGATCGCCAAGGGGACGACGTTGACTCGTAGTGTGCTCATCACCGGAGGCTCGGGCGGGATCGGCCGGGCCTGCGTGGAGAGGTTCGCCTCGGAGGAGGACTGGACGGTCTGGTTCACCTACCGCAACGGCCGGGAGCGGGCCGAACGGCTGGTGCACGAGCTGGCCCTCACCGGCCGGGCCAAGGTCGAGGCCTTCCCCTTCAGCCAGGGGGACTGGGACGAGCACGAGCAGCTGTTCGACCGGCTGCCGGGCCCGGTCGACGTCCTGGTCAACAACGCCGCCGTGGGGTCGAAGACCATCGAGCACTACACCGACGGCGCGCCGCAGGACAAGGCCGCCGCGTTCTTCCGGATCAACGCGGTGGGCCCGCTCTGGCTCAGCGAGCAGGTGCTGCCGGGGATGCTGGAGCGCGGCTTCGGCAAGATCATCAACATGTCCAGCGTGGGCGGCGGCATCTTCCAGTTCCCCGGCTTCCACCCGGCCGACGGGATGAGCAAGGCCGCTCTGACCTATCTGACCCGTCACCTCGCCGCCGAGCTGGTGCACACCCCGGTGCAGGTGTTCGCCCTCTGCCCCGGCGCCGTCGACACCACCATGTTCCGGGCCAGCACCCTGGAGAAGCTCTCGCCCGAGGAGCGTGCCGCCCTCTCCGCGCGGCTCCCCCAGGGCCGGATGATCACGTCCCGGGAGATGGCGGAGCAGGTGTGGTGGCTGGCGGGTGAGCATTCCGCGCCCCTGCACGGCGCCGTCATCGACGCCTCCATGGGTCTCGGCGTCCACCCGGGCCTGCTCACCGGCGCCGGCGTCGACAGCGGGAGGGCCTGATGGCCGCCCCCCGCCCCCGCGTCTCCCGCCAGGCCGCCCGGCTCCTCGCCGACACCCCGGCGATCGCCGAGGCCCACTTCCGCGCCGAGGCCGAGCCGTACGACGCCCGCACCCGCCCCGACGGCTACCTCAACCTGGGCACCGCCGAGAACCGGCTCCTGTGGGACCTGCTCGAGGACCGGCTGGCCACACTGGAGCCCCTGAACGAGGCCACCGCCCGGTACGCGCCGCTGCACGGCACGGACGTGCTGCGCGAGCGCGTGGCCGCGCTGCTCTCCGGCACCTGCCGCACCCCGCTGGACCCGCAGGACCTGGTGGTGATCAGCGGGGCGACCGGGGCACTGGACGCGATCGCCTCCGTCCTGTGCGACCCGGGCGAGGCCATCGTGGTGCCGGCCCCGTACTACGGCGCCTTCGACACCGACCTCGGCGGCCGCTCGGGCGCCCGGATCCTGCCCGCCCCGCTCGGCGCGGCCGACGGCTTCCGGCTGACGGCCGCAGCGGTCGACCGGGCGCTGGTGGAGGCCCGGTCGCGGGGGATCACCGTACGGGCGGTCGCGCTCTCCTCCCCCTCGAACCCGATCGGCGAGGTCCACCCGCCCGAGGTGCTCGCCGCCCTGCTGCGCGTGGTCCGCGAGCACGACGTCGACCTGGTCTCGGACGAGATCTACGCCCACGCGGTCTTCGGCGAGCAGGCCTTCACCAGTGCCGCCGACCCGGCCGTCAACCCCGACTGGGCCGAACGCACCCACGTGGTCTGGGGTTTCGCGAAGGACTTCGGGCTGCCCGGCCTGAAGACCGGTGTCCTGCACACCCGCGATCCGCGGGTAGGGGAGGCCGCGCGGGCGATGGCGTACTTCGCGCCCGTCTCCACCGCCACCCAGCAGACCCTCGCCGGGCTGCTCGCCGATCCGGAGTGGGTGGCGTCCTTCCTGGCGGCGGGCCGCCGGCGGCTGGGGGCCTCGTACGAGCACCTCGTCACCCTGCTCGACGCGCACGGGATCCCGTACGCCCCGGCCGCAGCGGGGTTCTCCGTCTGGCTGGACCTCGGCCGGTGGCTGCCCGGCAGCGGGTTCGAGGCCGAGCGGCTGCTGTGGCGGGAGCTGTTCGAGAAGGCCAGGGTCAGCATCCTGCCCGGCGGGGCGTTCCGCTCGCCCGAACCGGGCTGGTTCCGGCTGTGCCACACCGTCGAGGCCCCGCTGGTCGCCGAGGCGGTCCGCCGGATCGCCGCCCACCTGGACACCGCGTCCCCCTCCCCCGTCCCCTCCTCGTCGAACGGATCGCGCCCATGAGCACCGCCCCCGGCCCCCTGGACCGCTGGTACGAAACCGCCGGCGTGCGCGGCGGAGTACGGCGGATCTTCCACGCCGAGGCCGAACAGGGCCGGGTCTTCTTCCCGGACGCCCTGGTACCGCACCTGTCCCACCCCGAGGTGAAGGCGCTGGCCCCGGAGCGGGTCCGGGAGGTTTCCGTACGGCACCTGTACCAGTTCCTGCACTCGACCACCCACCTGGAGACCCGGGTGGTCAACGGGGCCGCCGAGCCGGTCGCCAACGGCAACGCGGGACTGCACTTCCCCACCGCGCTGCGGATGGACGCCTTCAAGGTGTACTGCGACGAGGGCTACCACGCCCTGTACAGCCTCGACCTGGCCGACCAGGTGGCCGCCGTCACCGGCATCGCCGTCCCGGACGTCGACTACGGCGGCTTCGTCACGGCGCTCCAGGAGACCGGCCGGCGGCTGCTGCCCGAGGATCCGGTGCTGGCCGGGCAGTTGCAGGCGGTGGTCTTCGAGACGCTGATCACCGCCGTCCTCAACGAGGTGCCGCAGGACCCGACGGTGGTGAGCACCGTACGCGAGCTGATGCGCGACCACGCCAAGGACGAGGGGCGCCACCACCGCTTCTTCTCCGCGTTCTTCCTGGAGCTGTGGGCGCGGCTCGACGGGCGGCGCCGGGTCCTCGCGGCCCGTGCGCTGCCCGCCATGATCCGCGCGGCGCTCGACTGGGACCTGGAGCCGGTGCGGGTGTCGCTGCGGCTGGCGGGGCTGGACGAGGACCGTGTGGACGCCGTCCTCGCGGACAGCTACGGCGGCAGCGCGGGCGTGGACCGGATCCAGACGATCTCCCGTTCCACCCTGCGGCTGTGCGCCCAGGCCGGCGCCTTCGACCTGCCCGGTGTCGCGGACGCGTTCGCCGCCCACGGACTGCGCGCCCCGGAGGACACCGATGTCTGAGACCGCCACCCGCCCCGGGCCCGTGACGTACTCCGGCTACCTGCGGCTGCCGGAGCTGCTGGCGCTCCAGGTGCCGCTGGCCGACGGGGTGGACGACGAGCTGCTGTTCATCACGGTCCACCAGGTGCAGGAGCTGTGGTTCGGCCAGCTGCTGCGCGACCTGGCCGGCGCCCGCGACCGGATGCTGGAGGGTGATCCGCGGGGCGCCCGGGCACGGCTGGTCCGCTCGGTCGCCCTCACCCGGGCGTCGGTCGCGGCGATCCTCCCGCTGCGGGCCATGCCGCCGCGGGAGTTCCACGCCTTCCGCGGGGCGCTGGGCACCAGCAGCGGTGCCCAGTCCGCGCAGTACCTGGAGATCGCGGCGCTGTGCGGTGCGGACTGGGTGCACGGGGAGTACGGCTCCCGGGTGGTCGCGGGGCTGACCCGCGACGAGCGGGAGCGGCTGCGCGGGCGGCTGGCGGAGCCGACCCTGTGGGAGGCGTTCGTGGGGCTGCTGTCCAAGGCCGGTTTCGCGGTGGCGACGCGGGAGGAGCGGTGGGAGGCGTACGCGCGGCTCGCGGGGCGCCCGCGGGACGGTGACCCGGCGCTGTGGGCGGAGCTGGCGGAGCTGGCCGAGGCGCTGGTCGACCACGACGAGGTGTGGACCGAGTGGCGGGGCTGCCACGCGCTGCTGGTGGAGCGGCAGATCGGCGGCCGGCCGGGGACGGGCGGCAGCAGCGGAACGGCCCACCTGCGGGCTTCGGTGTACCGGCGGTTCTACCCGGAGCTGTGGGAGGCCCGCGACGCGGGCTTCTCCGCGCCGGCGGCCCGCTGCCCGCTGGGCTGAGGACGGACGGGAGCCCGGGGCGCGGGGCCCCGGGCTCCTGCGGCGTGCGCGGACCGGTGGCTCAGTGCTCCTTGGGCGTCCAGTAGTCCAGCAGGGTGCCCACCCCCGGTTCGAGGGACTTCCACGATCCGGTGAAGGAGACGACGGCCAGCGCGGCGGTCGGGAAGCCCGTACGGGTCATCCGTGTCAGGGTGTCGCCCTCGGCGCGCCCGGAGAGGGTGTCGGCGAGGGCGTGCATGGCGGGGTTGTGGCCGATGAGCACGACGTCGGCCACCTCGTCGGGGGTCTCGTTCAGCAGCGCGATGAGCTCGCCCGGCGAGGCCTCGTACAGCCTGTCCTCGTACACGGTCCTCGGCCGGGCCGGCAGTTCCTGGACGGCGAGCTTCCACGTCTCCCGGGTGCGGACGGCGGTGGAGCAGAGGGCCAGGTCGAAGGTGATGCCGGTCTCGGCGAGCTTCAGTCCCACGGCCGGCGCGTCCTTGCGGCCGCGTTCCGCCAGCGGGCGGTCGTGGTCGGACACGTCGGGCCAGTCGGCCTTGGCGTGCCGGAGGAGGGCGATCCTGTGGGGTGTGTCGGCGCTCATGGCTCCCAGCTTCGCACGAAACGAGCCACGGGGCGCAGGGTGTTGGGGGGCCGTCCCCCTGCCGTGGGGCGTGTCCGGCGCATGCGGGTCAGCCGACGGCGCGCAGCAGCTGCCGGCTGACCTGGACCAGTGCGGAGGGCTCGCCGGGGGCGGCGTGCGCCTGCGCGGAGCCGGCGAGGAGGAGCAGGAGGAGGCCGAAGGCGAGCGCGGGCAGGGCCAGCGTCCACCAGTGCAGGCGGGCGTCGCGGCCGAAGGCGCGGGGAGCGGGTGTGGGGGCCGGCATGGCCGCCTCCTGGGGTGTGCGGGTGGGACGGGCTCGCTGCCTCGAATCTATGGATCCGAGGGTGCGGTTCCCATCGGGGGCACACCCCAGCCGACCCTGAAACGGGCCCCCTAGGGGGTGGTGGGGTTATCCCCACCCTCCCCGTGGGCCCCCGGTGTCAGGGGGAGGCGATGGTCGCGACGACGGAGATGACCACGGTCACGATGAGCATCGCGCCGAGCACGAGGCCCAGCTTCTTGTGGCCGTTCTGGGGGTTGGGTTCGAGTACGGGCGACATGCCGTTCAGTCTCGCATGCCGCATTCGTCCTCGATCGTGCGGTCCCGGCCCGCCAGGACGCCGAGGGCGATCTGGGGGACGAGCAGGCCGGCCATCAGGGCGAGCGGCAGGTCCCAGCCGCCGCTGTGCTGGTAGAGGGTGCCGATGACCAGGGGTCCGGGGATGGAGATGAGGTAGCCGGTGCTCTGGGCGAAGGCGGAGAGCCGCACGACCCCGGCCGGGGACTTGGCGCGCAGCCCGATCATGGTGATGACCAGGGGGAAGGCGCAGTTGGAGATGCCGAGCAGCAGGGCCCAGGCCCAGGCTCCGCCGGCGGGGGCGAGGTAGAGCCCGAGGTAGCCGGCGAGTCCGAAGACGCCGAGGACGGCGGCGATGGGGCCCTGGTGGCGCATCCGGCCGGCGAGGCCGGGGATGACGAAGGCCAGGGGGACGCCCATGACCATGGTGACGGCGAGCAGGACGCCGGCGGTGGAGGCGGAGACGCCGGCGTCGCGGAAGATCTGCGGGAGCCAGCCCATGGTGACGTAGGCGCCGGTGGCCTGGAGGCCGAAGTAGCAGGCCAGGGCCCAGGCGGTGCGGCTGCGGACGACGGAGGGCCCGGCGTCCGCGGCCCGGGCCGCGGGCGCGGCGGCCTTCTCGCGGCGGCTCGCGGCGGCGACGGGAAGCCACGGCAGTACGGCGGCCGCGGCGAGGGCCGCCCAGACCAGCAGGCCGGTGCGCCAGCTGCCGCCGAGGGCGTCGGTCAGCGGGACGGTCGCGGCGGCGGCGAGGGAGGTGCCGGCGGCCAGGGCCATGGAGTAGAGGCCGGTCATGGTGCCGACCCGGTCGGGGAAGTAGCGCTTGACGATCACCGGGAGCAGCACGTTGGTCAGGGCGATGCCGGCGAGGGACAGGGCGCTGGCGGCGAGGAAGCCGGCGGCGGCGTCCGCGAAGGGGCGGATCAGCAGGCCCGCGGCGACGGCCGCCATGCCGGCGCAGACGACGGCGGCCGGGCCGAAGCGGCGGGAGAGCCGGGGCGCGGTGACGCCGAACACGGCGAAGCAGAGGGCGGGGACGGAGGTGATGAGCCCGGCGACGGTGCCGCTCATGTGGAGGCCGGTGCGGGCCTCCTCGAAGAGGGCGCCGAGGCTGGTGATGGCGGGTCGCAGGTTGAGGGCGGCCAGCACGATCCCGACGACGAGCACCGGACCCAGCCACGTGGGGGCGGCGTCGGCGGGGGCGGGCCGGGCGGCGGAGCCGCGCTCGACCGCCGGGCGGTTCATGGTCTGGATGTCTTCGTCCTGCATCCCACCATCATAGAATCATGGGATGATTGGTTGTCCAGTCTTGCCCGGTCTCGTCCGGTCGACCCCGAGGGGATCCCACCCGCCATGCCGCTGACCTCGCCCCGGCGCTCCGCCCTCGTCGATCAGGTGATCGCCCAGCTGCGGAACCAGATCACCTCCGGCGAGTGGCCGGTCGGCAGCCGCATCCCCACCGAGCCCGAGCTGGTGGAGCTGCTGGGCGTCGCCCGCAACACCGTGCGGGAGGCGGTCCGCGCCCTGGCGCACAACGGCCTCCTGGACATCCGCCAGGGTTCGGGTACGTACGTGCTCGCCACCAGCGAGCTGGCCGGGGTGATGCACCGGCGCTTCGCGGGGGCCGACCCCCGGCACATCGCGGAGCTGCGCTCGACGCTGGAGTCCTCGGGAGCCCGGCTGGCGGCGGAGCGGCGCACCGAGCGGGACCTCGTCCAGCTGGACGCGCTGCTGGCGCGGCGCGAGGAGGCGTGGGAGAGCGGGGACGCGGAGCGGTTCGTGGCGGCGGACGTCAGCCTGCACATGGCGGTGGTGACGGCCTCGCACAACGAGGTGCTGATCGAGCTGTACGCGGACCTCGGCGACCTGGTGGCCGACTGGCTGCGGGCTGACGTCGGCACGGAGCTGGATCCGGCGGACCACCTGGACCACGCCCGGCTGATCGCGGCGATCCGGCGCGGGGACGCGGACGCGGCGGCGGTGGAGGCGGCGGGCTACCCCTTCGTGTGCCTGGGCGGGGGATCGGCGTAGGGGCTCCCGCCGTCAGGGAGTGCGCTGGTGGCTCACCCAGGCCGTGCGGACCTCCTTCCAGCAGCGGCCGGTGAGCTTGGTGCGGCCGGCCGGGTCCAGGGGGACGAGGTCGCCGTCGCCGTCCACGTCCCACCAGCGCTCGCACTCGACGTGGAGCCGGAGCAGGTCGGTCGCGGGGTAGCCGTTGTGGCAGGACGCCACCACCGTCGAGCCGGTGATCGCGGTGTCGCAGTCGGAGCCGAAGAGTTCCTCGGGGAGCGGGGCGGGCCGTACGGGTGGCTCGCCGGGGATGTCGGCGTAGTCCACGGTGGCGGGGGCCGCGGCTTCGGGACCGGGCGCGGGCTCCCCCGCGCCGGGGTGGGCGACGGCCCCAGGGCCCAGGAGGCCGGTCAGCACCACTGAGGTGACCAGCAGCGATACCGCTCGGCTCGGCCTCGCGCGCATGCCCGTACCTCCTCCCCGAAACGCCGGGAAGATCCCGACTTGGTCATTTTGCAGGCATCGGTCACGGTTTTCGACTCGGGAAGATCCGGTCGGACGCCGGACATCCGATCGAACGGGGCCCCGTGAAGGCGCTCCGGAGGGCGCCGCGGCACACGCAAACGGCGGTGGCCGCGCCTTCCCGAGGGGGAAGGCGCGGCCACCGCCGTACTACAGGGAGATCCGGGGATCAGGCACCCATCGCGTGCAGGCCGCCGTCCACGTGGACGATCTCGCCGGTGGTCTTGGGGAACCAGTCTGACAGCAGGGCCACGACGCCCCGGCCCGCCGGCTCCGGGTCGCTCATGTCCCACTCCAGCATGGAGCGGTGGTTCCAGGTGTCCGCCAGGTCGGAGAAGCCCGGGATGGACTTCGCGGCCATCGAACCGAGCGGACCGGCCGAGACCAGGTTGCAGCGGATGTTCTCCTTGCCCAGGTCACGGGCGAGGTAGCGGCTGGTGGCCTCCAGGGCGGCCTTGGCCGGGCCCATCCAGTCGTACTGCGGCCAGGCGAACTGCGCGTCGAAGGTGAGGCCGACGACGGCCGCGCCCTCCGCCGGGAACAGCGGCTTGCAGGCCATGGTCAGCGACTTCAGCGAGAACGCCGAGACGTGCATGGCGGTGGCCACCGACTCGAACGGCGTGTTCAGGAAGTTGCCGCCGAGGGCGTCCTGCGGGGCGAAGCCGATGGAGTGGACGACGCCGTCGAGGCCGCCGAGCTCGTCACGGACCAGCTGCTCCAGACGGGCCAGGTGCTCGTCGTTGGTGACGTCGAGCTCGATCACCTTGACCGGCTTGGGCAGCTTCTTGGCGATGCGCTCGGTCAGCGTCGGCCGCGGCCACGCCGTGAGGATGACCTCGGCGCCCTGCTGCTGGGCCAGCTTGGCGGTGTGGAAAGCGATGGACGACTCCATCAGCACCCCGGTGATGAGGATGCGCTTGCCCTCGAGAATTCCACTCATGGTGATCAGTGACCCATGCCCAATCCGCCGTCAACGGGAATGACGGCTCCGGTGATGTACGCGGCGTCGTCGGACGCCAGGAAGCGGACGGCTGCCGCGATCTCCTCGGGCCGCGCGTAGCGGGCCAGCGGCACCTGGGCCACGATGCCCGCGCGCTGCTCGTCGGTGAGCACCTTCGTCATGTCGGTGTCCACGAAGCCGGGGGCGACCACGTTGAAGGTGATGTTGCGGGAGCCCAGCTCTCGGGCGAGGGAGCGGGCGAAGCCCACCAGCGCGGCCTTGGAGGCGGCGTAGTTCGCCTGGCCGGCCGAGCCCAGCAGGCCCACGACCGAGGAGATCAGGACGACGCGGCCCTTCTTGGCGCGGAGCATGCCGCGGTTGGCGCGCTTGACGACCCGGAAGGTGCCGGTGAGGTTGGTGTCGACGACGGACGCGAAGTCCTCCTCCGACATGCGCATCAGCAGCGTGTCCTTGGTGATGCCGGCGTTGGCCACCAGCACCTCGACGTTGCCGTGCTTCTCCTCGATCTCCTTGTAGGCCTGCTCCACCTGCTCGGAGTCGGTGATGTCGCAGCGCACCGCCAGCACGCCGAGCGAGGCGAGCTCCTGCGGGGGCTCGCCCGAACGGTACGTGATGGCGACCTTGTCGCCGGCCTCTGCGAAGGCTCGGGCGATGGCGAGGCCGATGCCCCGGTTTCCTCCGGTGACGAGAACCGAGCGGCTCAACGGATCACCCTTTCCCTAGCGGTCTCAATGGCAAAAACCTATAGCCCGGGCAGGGCATACGGAGAATCGGGCTCCGACAGGGCCTCACCACCCGCTCTGTCGAGTCCCTACAGAAGCGGTGTGGTTCAAGGCCTCCTGCGGTCGGCCTTCGACAGCTCGCCGCACAGTTCCCGCAGCCGTACGTCACGCAGTACACCGCGATGCGCGAGCGTGTTCCGGCTGCTCACAAGGAGTCTCAGCAAGCCCGCATCCTCTATGGGCAAGGCGAGGGTTCCCTCTATATGGGCGGAAAGCAGCCGCCCCACCTCCCATTCCAGGAAGGCCTGCTCCGGATGATCCCGCAGATAGCCCTGCGGGGGCCGAACCCGCGGATCGAAGACAACCGCCTCGACCGGCCGAGTGAGATGGGCCATGGCCCGCGTCGCGAGGCGGGCCCGAGCATCCTCTATCCAAGGGAGGACCACACGCTGCTGCGCCTGGGACACCAGTGCGTCGAGCCGGGCTCGGGCCTGACCCCGGGGCCCCGCATGCCAGGCCGACGGGTGCATGCGCAGCCGCCCCTCCCACGCGGCCACTGCCCCTGTGGCCCATGCCTCCCGCAGCCGGACATCGGGTTTGCGTCGGGCGCCCGTTTGCGTAAGTCCTCGCGGCCAGTCCTCGGCCGCGGGGCCGGGCCCGTCCGCCAGTGCCGAACCCAAGGCGTCGAGCAGCGTGTGGTCCGCCCCATCCCAGACGTCCGCGAGGCGCTGGGCCAGCGCGACGTCCGGCCCGGCGACCTCCACGACGGTCTCGGCGCGGACCGCTCGCACGATCCGGTCCCGCAAGGCGTCACTGTCCCGTCGCACCAGCGCGCGGGTGCCACTCGTACGCGATGTGATCGACACCATAATGTCCGAGCGCCCCACAGTGCCCCACCACCAGCGCACGGAGGTGTTCGCTCCGTCCAGTCCCAGTTCGTCGGGAAGCGCAGCCGGCAGATCCCGAAGCCGGGCCACGACGAACAGCAGCGGACGCTCACTCGGCGGCAGCCCAGCTTCCTTGACTGCGGCCGCCAGCGCATGGAAAAGCCGCTGGATCCCGCCACCGCGGCCGACGGAGGTGTCCCCCTCGGCCCAAGCCCGGATGCCGACGACGAGCCGCCGTGCGTGCTCGTCAGCGACCAGATGGGGAAGTGCCCGGTCTGCTTCGACCGACAGCTCCTTGCCTATGCGGGTCAGGAGACTCGAGGCCGGACCGCTGTCGCTGGGGGTTTCGCGCAGCCCGCCGCCCGCATGTGACGGTGTCGGCCAGCCAAGGTCGAAGCCGTCGTCATAGCCCTCCAGGTACGGCAGGTCATCGCCCGGCCAGAGCTCGGCGGGCCCGGCTACGGAAGGGCCTGCCGAGCTCTCAGTGCCGTCGACCGGGTCCGGCTCCGCCACCGGGACGTCGAGCACCCTCGACGAGGCGAACAGAGCCTCTGCATACAAGCGGTCGGCGTGCCCCTCGTCTACCAGATGGTCCGGAAGCAGCCATAGGCAATTCTGCCCCGATGATCGTTCCGCTGCGATGTCGTGGAGCTGCCCTCGCACCCCGGGGAGATCGGTGAGATGCCAACCCCGAGGCCCGCGCGTTGGCATCTCACCGCTCCCTGGAGGCCCAGGACCGGATAGCCCGGTAGGTGACTGGCTCCACTGCGAATCCCCCCTCGGTCTCGTCGAGGAGGCCGAGGTGGTCGAGTCTGGCCAGCCAGCTCTCCGTTTCCGTGGAGGAGAGCTCCACCGCCGCTTCGACGTCATCCCGAGGCAGTCCCTGGCCCTCCTCCACGTAGGCCGTCCACGCGGCGGCAAGCTCCAGGTCCCTCGGGGCGAGCCCGGACTGCCTGAGATGATGCTCGACGTTGGTGGGCTTCTCGATGAGCAGCCTGATCCGTTCGAGGGCGCTGTCGAGCGTCGCACCGTGCTGAGCCACGTCAGCCACCGCGACCTCCGCCCAATGAGGCCAGCCGCCCGTCGCAGCGACGAGCCGGGCCCTGTCCTCGCGGGCCACGAACGGACACTCCGACCAGGCGCGCAGAGCGTCCGTCGTCCAACGGTCAGGGCTGAGCACCCGCACGGAGAGTTCCTCGCCCTGGCCGCCGCCCAGCACCTCACCCACTTGGGCGGCATCCGCGAGCACAACGACCGATCGGTTCTCCTTGCCGCCGCTGCGCCTTTCGGCATGCGGAACCAGCTTCTCCGCGGCGGGGCCGGCATGCTTCACGAACGACCGGAGCGTCTCGCGCAGCTCTTCGGCAGAGGCTCCGCGGAGGTCGGCCGTGAGGAGGTGCGCCTTGCGCTGACCCCGGAGCGTCTTGCCGAGATCTCCGCCCCGCACATGCTTGAGGACCTCCACACCGCGCGACTGCGCAAAGACCTCAGTGGCCTTCAGTACCTGGCCGGGGCGGTGCAGCTCGGTGACACCCACCACGCTGACCCCGGGCTGGGCAGCCTCGTGCAATTGCCCCTCCGTCAGCGGGCTGTAGCGCTGGATCTGCTGCGGATCTCGGCCGAGGATGCGCCGGGCCGACCTGGGGTTGTAGTCATAGGGAAGAGTGAACTCGGTTTCCTGCAGTTCGAGTTCGAGCTCTTCGCGGGTGCCCAGCATGTTGACCACATTGGGACTCCGAACGGCGAACCTGGAGTGGTCCCCGAGCTGGTACAGCAGCCCGAGCCCCACCATCTCCGTCAGGAAGATCTGCACCTGTTTCACCCCAAGGGGCTCGAAACCCGCAGGCCACGCCTCACGCGCCAGCTGCAGCAGTTCTCGGGGCGTGTAGTCACCTCGGTACCCGTCCTCCAGGCTGCGCAGGGCGATCACCAGGGCGAGTACCCGGTACCGATCCTCGAGATTGATGGTGAACCTGAGCCGCTCAGCGATCCGTCTGCGCACCGTCTCCGATGCCGCCACCTGCTGCACGTCGGCCTCGGTGATGCGCACCGGTCCGTCCGCGAAGTCGTAGGGACGGGCATGCAGGGTCTCCACCAATTCCCGGCAGAAGATCTGCACGAGGTTGGCCTGGTAGTTGGTGATGGCGAGGATGCGCCAGACCAGTTCGGGCCTCTCAAAGGTGTAGCCGAGTGCGGCCATCGGCTCTGTGACGAGGCGAATGGCCGCCGCCTGCATGAGGGGACCCACCAGCACGTCCGGTCCGCCGTGGACGGTGGACACATTGGAGAGGTGGCCGAATCGCTGAACCTGGTGGAGGCCAGCGAACACGATCTTGAAGCGTCGTTCGGTCTGCTCCATGAGCCGCTGGAACTGCATGACGTTCGGAAAGGTCGATTCGCTGCCCAGCTTGTACGCCCGCCGCGAGTCGGTGTTGAGGAACGAGTCCGCCTCGTCGGCCAGTACGAGCAGCCGTCGGCTCTCGTCCGCGTCCAGCCATTCTCTGATGCGCTTGACGACGATCTCGGGACCTGCGCGGTCGGACATCCGGTTGTCGAAGACGTTCTCCCTCTTCAGGGCCTCGACCAGCCGGCTCCAGATCTGCTCAGGCGCCTCCGCGTGTCCTATCTCGGCCTTGAGTAGATCGAGGTAGACCGCGACGTTCTCCTCTCGCCTGCTCGGGAAGATCTCCGCGACGCGCCGCAACAGAGCCGACTTGCCCAGCTGCCGGCCTCCGTAGAGGAACATGCCGCTGTCGCGACCCATCACCTCGCCCATCTCCTTGTCCCGCCCGTAGAACACCTCCTGCGGGACGAGACCAGCGACGAAGGGGGTATAGGGGTTGTACGCGGCCCAAGGCAGCGTTACTCGCTGGAGCGAGCGGAAGGACCCCGGCGCGCGGACTGCCATCCAGCCCAGCACGGCCGGGTCGACGACCAGCGCCTGCTGGGCGTTCTTGCGTGCCGCGACCGCCAGCCCCCGGCGCCCCTCCACCCCGAGCGGATGCAGGTAGAGGACGATGTTCGCACCGACGTCCGCGTCCTCCAGGTGCGCCAGCGGACCGTCCGCGGGCTGCTCCTCCCAGACCAGCATGACCGTGTAGGACGTCGCACGTGAGCCGAGCGCCGCAACGTAGCCGGGCCGCTCCGCGACCCTGGCCTTGGCTCGGAACCTACGCATCCCGTGGCCCCGCATCAGCTGCTCGGAGTTCAGCTGGCTGCTTGTCATTTCCAGGCCCAGGAGCCTCAACACCTGCAGGATGTGCTGCTGCCAGTGGCTGGTACGGCCCGGCTGAGTACACAGGGCCTTCCATGACTCCAGTCCCGCCCTGGCCGCCTGGGTGCGCGAGGCGTCGTCCGCCGCGCCGAACCGGTCCGCCCACCACGTGGCGTCCACACCGTCGCCGCCGGCCTTCGGCACTCCGGGCCCCACAAGTCCCGCTACGAATTCCGCGAGCTCGGAACCGTCGTCCTCAGGCCGCTCCGGCAGCGCCTGTCGGCTCGTCGCAAGGGCGAGGAATTCCTGGGCCGTGACGGTATCGCCCTCCTCGATAAGCCGGGCGATCCGCTCGTGGTCCTCGACGGTGAGCTGAATGTCCGGATCGGTGCGGAGACGTGCGAGATCCTGGCGAAGCCTGTTCGTGGACTCGTTGACCAGAGCCTTGAGCTCGGTTTCCAGGCCTTCGAGGGAGTCCAGCGCAAGTCGGTAGCGACCCGACTCCTCACCGTCCGCAAACTCTTGCAAGCGGCCGGTGAAGTCCCGTTCGATGTCAGGCGCGAGGTTCAGATTCAGGGTTCGGATCTCCGCCAGCAAGCCAGCGGCGGAACGGTGCTTGTCGGCGAGTCTCCTGCGCCAGTCATCGTACGACTGGGCGCAACGGCGGGCCGCCCCCTCGACCCATTCGGGGTGGGGCGAGCCGTAGGCCGACGGGTCCTTTTCCACAGCCATGACGAGGGCCTTGGCGAGGTGGAGGTCGCCCAGTTCGGTGTAGCGAGACAGTGCCGTCTCCACGTCGGCGGAGCCGAGCAGCCCGGCCATCAGGCGCGCGGTCCGGGGGTCGCCGAGCGTGGGGCGGCCCGAAGCGTCACGCGGCAGGTCCGGAAGACCGAGCAGACAGTCGTCCGGCGGGATGGTGCCCCCGTCCACCCGCAGCCGTTCAGCGCCACCCTCGCGGTTCGGCAAGTCGCCGGACAACCACCCACGCAGCACTCCGAGGGCAGCCCCTCCGACCCCGGGCAGAGGCCCCTCACCACGCAGCTCCCGCAGCGCAGCGGCCAGGCCGGTCACCCCCGGCTCGCTACCGAGGACGGGGCGCGAGGCGGCGCTCGCGGCCTCCGCCTTCATGACGATTTCCCCCACGACCCTGCAGATGCCGAGCAGCTGGCGAAACGCGCCCGCCGTGATCGGCTCTTTGGCCTGCTTCGGGGTGCGGAACTGTGCGTCCGTCTCCTCGATGAGGCTGCGGACCGCTCCCTCCCGCAGCAGCTGGTCGCCCAGCGCTCGGAAGTCGGCACCGCCCCCGCCCTGCTCGGCCCATTGGATGACACTGTTCAGCGCCTCGCGCAGTCGACCGGACGGGCCCAACAGGTACTTGAGGACCTGGGATGCCCTCTGGTACTGGGTCTTGCGGTGCGGCAGGTCGTCGAGGAGGCGACGGGCGGTCTTGCCGATTTCCTCCCGGCTGCTGTGCTCCTGCTGGCCCTCATCGGCCTGGAGCGCGCCCGGAACGAACGTGCGGCCGTTGCGAACGGCGGCGACCAGGACATTGAGCAGTTCCTGCCAAGGGGCGGTAAGCCCAGAGGGCATGCTGAAACCGCTGACCAGGGGATGCGCCCAACGAGCCGTGAGACCCGTTCGCAGCGCCGCTGCCAAGGCCACGAGATACGCCTCGCGGTCTTGCGCGGCGAGATCGGAGTCGAAGTCGTGGGCGATCTGCACGGGGGTGGCGTCCGCCACGGAGATGCAGGCGTACGCGGCAACCGTGAAGGCAAGAGCCTGTGAGCGGGAGGCGGGCTCGTCAGAAGCCGCCGTCATCCAATACGCCTCTGCCATGCGACCGTCCCTCATCAGACGTGCCACAGGTGAGGACTCACCCGTTTCCCAAGGCGCGCGCGGGTCCCAATCGGGCTTGCCGATCCCGTCGGGCCACCACCCCTCTGCCGGTTCCGTCTCGAGGCCGAGCGTCGACGGGGCACCGGTCGGCGCCCCATCCGCAATGTCGCCGGATTCGGCCGACGGGCGGACTTCGAACGCCTCGGAACCCTGCTCCTCCTCGATGGGGCAGTCCGTCACATCGATCTCGGCCCCCCGCCCCACGGCGAGAGCCGTCGGCGGCTGCACCTCCGCTGCGCCAGCCGGCCGCGCGTCCTCACCGCCAATCTCCGTGAGGGCTGCTGCTTCGGCGTCGGCTTCGGATGACAGGTTCTCCGCTTCCGGGGGCTCCGCTCTGAGCCCCCCGTCCGTACCACTCACCTCGCTCCCGTCGACCTCGCCCGCGTCTTCGGCGGCCCAGTCCTGGGCCGACGCGCCTCCATGGGTGGGCTCTGGGGGGGTCGGCTTCTCCGCACCGGCTTCCTGGGACACCACGGCCGCTTCCAGGCCCGCTATCTCACCCTGGACGCTCTCGAGTAGTCCCCGGAGGCTGGCCGCCTCCTCCTCGCCCTCCGCCATGTCCAGCAGATCTACGTACGACTGCGCCTTGCGACGCAGTGTCGCCAGGCGCTCAGCCCGATTGTCGGCCAGGCGCTTCAGCTCGGCCTCAATTTCCGCGTATCCCTGATCGGCAGGCCACGCGCAGCCCACCGTGGACAGTCGCCTCGCCAGATCCTCGCGGGCGGCACACCACGCGGCGACGCTCGCGGCCAGATCCTCGGGCCTACTGACGACGCGCCCTGCTTCCACCTGGTCGGCGGCTGGACGCAGCATGGAAGCCAACTGGCCACCCAGCGTTTTAAGTGCTTCGAGGGCCTCCTCGGATGTCGGCAACATGCCTGCTCCCTCGCTCTCGTCCGCGCTTCCATCGATCACATCCGAGTCGGCCTCGGCCGCGAAAGCACGACCGACCTCGCGGGCGTCCCTCGGCGGTTGCCGGTCCGCCGCGACCCGCAGCTCGTCCTGATGCTCCGCGGCCATGGCGGCGATCGGGGGGTCCCCGGCCTCCGCGGTCAATAGGCCGTACAAGGCGCAGCGCGCGATGGGAGGTGGCAGAACGGCGAGCATCGCGGTCAGCTGCGCAGGGGTGGGATCAGCCAGCACGTCCTTCGTGAAGTGGTACTCACGCTCCAACATCCTCGCAGCCCAGCCCAGCCCGCAGGAAGCCATGCGGGCGAGCTGCGCGTGATGCGCCATCGTCAGCCAGACCCGCGTGGCCCGGACCTCGCGCCTGGCCGGGGAAGCCGACTCCGATCCCACTCGGTGCACACACGCCTTACTGCGCAGGCAGTGATGTCGTGTCAGGAGCAACCGGACCTCAGACTCCGTCAGAGAGGTTGCCCAAGACCGGAGTTCGCCAGCCCACGCATGCATGGGTAGATCATCTCACCCTCCTCTCGCGAGGTCTACGAGATCGCGCAGATCGCCTGGCCCACCGGCGGCTATATGCACTACGCCTACACACCCTGTCGTGATTCACTTCCGATGCGACTGAACTACGCGGAATGACCCCAGCCACAGAGAGTGAGGCCGCCCGTGGTCCACGGAATTGATCCGTCTTTCACCGCGCTGCCCCTGCGGGCGCTCGCCGACGCGGCACTCGCCCGGGCGCGCGCGCTGGGCGCCGACCATGCCGACTTCCGGCTGGAGCGGATCCGCAGCGCCTCCTGGCGGCTGCGCGACGCCAAGCCCTCCGGCGGCTCCGACAGCACCGACCTCGGGTACGCGGTCCGGGTGGTGCACGGCGGCAGCTGGGGCTTCGCCTCCGGCGTGGACCTGACCATGGACGCCGCCGCCAAGGTGGCCTCGCAGGCCGTGGCCATGGCGAAGCTGTCCGCACAGGTGATCAAGGCGGCCGGCTCGGACGAGCGGGTGGAGCTGGCCGAGGAGCCGGTGCACGCCGACAAGACCTGGATCTCCGCCTACGACGTGAACCCCTTCGAGGTGCCGGACGCCGAGAAGTCGGCCCTGCTCGCCGACTGGAGCGCGCGCCTGCTGGCGGCCGAGGGCGTCGCGCACGTGGACGCCTCGCTCCTCGCCGTCCACGAGAACAAGTTCTACGCGGACACCGCGGGCACCTCGACCACCCAGCAGCGGGTACGCGTCCACCCGCAGCTCACCGCCGTCGCCGTCAACGGCACCACCGGCGAGTTCGACTCCATGCGCACCATCGCCCCGCCCGCCGGGCGCGGCTGGGAGTACCTGACCGGCACCGGCTGGGACTGGGACGCCGAGCTGGAGCAGATCCCCGCCCTGCTCGCCGAGAAGATGCGGGCCCCCGGCGTCGAGGCCGGGCGCTACGACCTGGTCGTGGACCCGTCGAACCTGTGGCTCACCATCCACGAGTCCATCGGCCACGCCACCGAGCTCGACCGGGCGCTGGGCTACGAGGCGGCGTACGCGGGGACCTCCTTCGCCACCTTCGACCAGCTGGGCAAGCTCAAGTACGGCTCCTCGATCATGAACGTGACCGGTGACCGCACGGCCGAGCACGGCCTGGCCACCATCGGCTACGACGACGAGGGCGTCGAGGCGCAGAGCTGGGACCTGGTCAAGGACGGCACCCTGACCGGTTACCAGACCGACCGGCGGATCGCGCGGCTGACCGGCCTCGGCCGCTCCAACGGCTGCGCGTACGCCGACTCCCCCGGGCACGTGCCCGTCCAGCGGATGGCGAACGTCTCGCTCCAGCCCGATCCGGGCGGCCTGTCCACCGAGGACCTGATCGGCGGGGTGGAGCGCGGGATCTACGTGGTCGGCGACCGCTCCTGGTCGATCGACATGCAGCGCTACAACTTCCAGTTCACCGGGCAGCGGTTCTTCCGGATCGAGAACGGCAGGCTGGCCGGACAGCTGCGCGACGTCGCGTACCAGGCCACCACCACGGACTTCTGGGGCTCGATGGAGAAGGTCGGCGGACCGCAGACCTACGTCCTGGGCGGGGCCTTCAACTGCGGCAAGGCGCAGCCGGGCCAGGTCGCGGCGGTCTCGCACGGCTGCCCGTCCGCCCTCTTCCGCGACGTGAACATCTTGAACACCACCCAGGAGGCCGGACGCTGATGTCGATGAACCGCACCAAGCCCCACGAGATCGTCGAGCGGGCCCTGGAGCTGTCCACCGCCGACGGCTGCGTCGTCATCGCGGACGAGGAGTCCAGCGCCAATCTGCGCTGGGCCGGCAACGCGCTCACCACCAACGGGGTCACCCGCGGCCGCACCCTGACGGTCATCGCCACCGTCGACGGCAGGGAGGGCACGGCCTCGGGGGTCGTGACGCGCTCCGCCGTCACCGCCGCCGACCTGGAGCCGCTGGTCCGGGCCGCCGAGGCGGCCGCCCGCGGTGCCGGCCCCGCCGAGGACGCCCAGCCGCTGGTGACGGGCACCCCGGCCTCCCTGGACTTCACCGACGCCCCGGACGAGACCTCCTCGGCGGTGTTCGCGGACTTCGCCCCGGCCCTCGGCGAGGCCTTCGCCCGCGCCCGGGCGGGCGGCCGGGAGCTGTACGGCTTCGCCCACCACGAGCTGACCTCCACCTACGTCGGCACCTCGACCGGTCTGCGGCTGCGCCACGACCAGCCGAACGGCACCCTGGAGCTCAACGCGAAGTCCCCCGACCGCTCCCGGTCCGCCTGGGCCGGCCGGGCCACCCGCGACTTCAAGGACGTGGACCCGACCGCCCTGGACGCGGAGCTCGCCGTACGCCTCGGCTGGGCCGAGCGGAAGATCGAACTGCCGGCCGGCCGGTACGAGACCCTGCTGCCGCCGACCGCGGTGGCCGACCTGCTGATCTACCAGATGTGGTCGGCGGCCGCCCGGGACGCGGCGGAGGGCCGGACGGTCTTCTCCAAGCCCGGCGGCGGCACCCGGATCGGGGAGCGGCTGTCGCAGCTGCCGCTGACGCTGCGCAGCGACCCGAACGCACCGGGCCTGGAGTCCGCGCCGTTCGTGATCGCGCACAGCTCGGGCGACGACGCGTCGGTCTTCGACAACGGCCTGCCGGTCCCGGCGACGGAGTGGATCAGCGGCGGCGAGCTGGCCCGGCTGACCACGACCCGGCACAGCGCCGCTCTGACCGGGCTGCCGCTGTCCCCGGCCTTCGGGAACCTGATCCTGGACGGGGGCGGCGAGAAGTCCCTGGAGGAGATGGTGGCGGGCACCGAGCGGGGTCTGCTGCTGACCTGCCTCTGGTACATCCGGGAGGTCGACCCGGCCACCCTGCTGCTCACGGGGCTGACCCGGGACGGGGTGTACCTGGTCGAGAACGGGCAGGTCACGGGCGAGGTGAACAACTTCCGGTTCAACGAGTCGCCGGTGGACCTGCTGTCGCGGGCCTCGGAGGCCGGGCGGACCGAGAAGACCCTCCCGCGCGAGTGGGGCGACTGGTTCACCCGGGCCGCGATGCCCGCTGTCCGCATCCCGGACTTCAACATGAGTTCGGTCAGCAAGGGCGTCTGACCGACCTAGACTGAGCTCGGTATTTCCCGGAGATCATGAGGAGTCGAGAGACCGTGACGGACATCGTCGACGAACTGAAGTGGCGCGGGCTGTTCGCCCAGTCCACCGATGAAGAAGCGCTGCGCAAGGCCTTCGCGGACGGTCCGGTCACGTTCTATTGCGGCTTCGACCCGACGGCGGCCTCGCTGCACGTCGGGCACCTGGTGCAGGTGCTCACCGTCCGCCGGCTCCAGCAGGCCGGCCACCGGCCGCTGGCGCTGGTGGGCGGGGCCACCGGCCAGATCGGTGACCCGCGCCCGACGGCGGAGCGCACCCTGAACGACCCCGAGACGGTCGCGAACTGGGTGAACCGGCTGCGTACGCAGATCGAGCCGTTCCTGTCCTTCGAGGGCGAGAACGCGGCGGTCATGGTCAACAACCTGGACTGGACGGCCGGCCTGTCCGCCATCGAGTTCCTGCGGGACATCGGCAAGCACTTCCGCGTCAACAAGATGCTGACGAAGGACTCGGTCGCCAAGCGGCTGGACTCCGAACAGGGCATCAGCTACACGGAGTTCAGCTACCAGCTGCTCCAGGGCATGGACTTCCTGGAGCTGTACCGCCGCTACGGCTGCACCCTCCAGCAGGGCGGCTCCGACCAGTGGGGCAACCTGACGGCGGGCCTCGACCTGATCCACCGGGTCGAGCCGGGCGCGCACGTGCACGCGATGGCGACCCCGCTGATGGTCAAGGCGGACGGCACCAAGTTCGGCAAGTCCGAGAGCGGGGCCGTCTGGCTCGACCCGGAGATGACCACCCCGTACGCGTTCTACCAGTTCTGGCTGAACGTGGACGACCGGGACATCTCCACCTACATGCGGATCCTGTCCTTCAAGTCCCGCGAGGAGCTGGAGGCGCTGGAGGCGCAGACCGCCGAGCGTCCGCAGGCGCGCGCCGCGCAGCGGGCGCTGGCGGAGGAGCTGACCACGCTGGTGCACGGCGCGGACCAGTGCGCCGCCGTGATCGCCGCGTCGAAGGCGCTGTTCGGCCAGGGCGAGCTGGCGGAGCTGGACGAGGCCACGCTGGCCGCGGCCCTCTCCGAGCTGCCGCACGCCCGGGTCGCCGAGCTGGGTCCGGTGGTGGACCTGTTCGCGGAGACCGGCCTGGTCGCCAGCAAGTCCGCCGGCCGCCGGACCGTGAAGGAGGGCGGCGCGTACGTGAACAACGCGAAGGTCACCGCCGAGGACGCGGTCCCCGCGCAGGAGGACCTGCTGCACGGGCGCTGGCTGGTGCTGCGCCGCGGCAAGAAGAACCTGGCCGCGGTGGAGGTCACCGGCGCCTGACGGGCACGGGACGCGGCGAAGGGGCCGGTGCGGACGCTTGTCCGCACCGGCCCCTTCGCCGTGCGCCGCCGGAGGCGGCCCGGCGTCCCGCTAGGCGGTGCGGCGCCTGTTGCCCCGCAGGGCCATGTAGACCATGTCGCCGAGGCCGACGATGACGACGGCGCCCACCAGTTGCAGCAGGTGCCGGATCCAGTCGATGCCCTTGGTGTCCTCGACGCCGATCCAGCGCGAGACGGCGTTGCCGAGGATGGCGCCGGCGATGCCGAAGAGGGTGGACAGCCAGATGGGCTGGTGCTGCCTGCCCGGCAGGACGGCCCGGGCGATGAGACCCAGCACGAAACCGACGATGATCGCCCACAACCATTGCATGTCGAGCCTCCTCGTGGCGCGTTGTGCGCATGTGGGCCCAGTCTCGGCCCGTCCGGCGTACCGCGCATGTCGGACACTGCCGTTCGGGGGCACCCCCTCTCCTCGCTCCCGCGCGGGCGGCGTACCGTGGAGTGGTCCGGACCGGGGTGCGTCCGGCGGGTGGATCGGTGGTGGAGCATGCAGCGGACGAAGCGGAACGGGCCCGAGGTCTTCCGGATCACCGGGGCCCGCATGGGGCTCGCCGAGGACGTACGGGGGCGCCAGCGCCGGTACGTCATCTCGATGGGGATCCGGACCCTGTCGGTGATCGCGACGGTGATCCTGTGGAACGTGGAGCGCCATGTGGCCGTGGTGACGCTGGCGGCCGGGCTGCTCCTGCCGTACATCGCCGTGGTGATCGCCAACGCGGGGCGCGAATCGGCGCCCTCGCTGCCCTCGCACTTCGTGCCCGCCCCTGTGCGCCCCGCACTGGATGCGGGAAACCTCAATAAAAGCTCAGATCAATCATGAAGTTCCGGTGCACCGCACGGGGTCGTGCGTGACATACTGCCTACGCGCTCCGCATCCCCCGTCGGAGCGACGGACCGACGCCGGGCAGCTCCCCCCGTGGCTGCCCGGCGTCGCCCTTCCGTTTGTAGGGTTGGGGCCGTGACTTCTCCCGAAACCCCCACCTGCTCCGCCAAGGGCTGCCGCGACGCGGCCGTATGGGTCCTGGCGTGGAACAACCCGAAGCTGCACGCGCCGGAGCGGCGCAAGACCTGGCTGGCGTGCGAGGAGCACCGCGAACACCTGTCCCAGTTCCTGGGGGTCCGCGGTTTCCTCAAGGACGTCGTGAAGCTCGACGAGTGGGTCCAGCCCGAGGGCTCCGAGCGGGAGCGCTGAGCGGCCTCAGCCGCCGATCGCCGACATCGGGCGGTCGGGCTGCAGGAAGGACGGGTCGTCGAGGCCGGAGCCGGCCTTCTTGCCCCACATCGCCACCTTCCACAGGCGGGCGATCTCCTCGTCCGGGGCGCCCGAGCGCAGTGCGGAGCGCAGGTCCGACTCCTCGGTGGCGAACAGGCACGTACGCACCTGGCCGTCGGCCGTGAGCCTCGTACGGTCGCACGCGCCGCAGAAGGGCCGGGTGACGGAGGCGATGACCCCGACGGTGGCCGGGCCGCCGTCGACCAGCCAGCGCTCGGCCGGGGCCGAGCCGCGCTCCTCGGCACCCTCCTCGGTGAGGGTGAAGCGGGTGCGCAGGGATTCCAGGATGTCCCCGGCGGTGATCATGCCGTCGCGCTTCCAGCCGTGCTGGGCATCGAGGGGCATCTGCTCGATGAAGCGGAGCTCGTACTCGTTCTCCACGGCCCAGGCGAGCAGGTCGGGGGCCTCGTCGTCGTTCAGCCCCGGCATCAGGACGGCGTTGACCTTGACGGGGGTGAGGCCGGCCTCGCGGGCGGCGGCCATGCCGTCGATGACGTCGTGGTGGCGGTCGCGGCGGGTGAGGGTCTTGAAGACGTCGGGGCGCAGGGTGTCGAGGGAGACGTTCACCCGGTCCAGGCCGGCGGCCTTGAGGGCCTGGGCGGTGCGCTTGAGGCCGATGCCGTTGGTGGTCAGGGACATCCTGGGGCGGGGCTCCAGGGCCGCGCACTGTTCCACGATGCCGACCAGGCCGGGCCGCAGCAGCGGCTCGCCGCCGGTGAAGCGGACCTCGGTGATGCCGAGGCTGGTCACGGCGATGCGGATCAGCCGGACGATCTCCTCGTCGCTCAGCAGGTCGGACTTGCCCAGCCACTGCAGGCCCTCCTCGGGCATGCAGTAGGTACACCGCAGGTTGCACCGGTCGGTGAGTGAGACGCGCAGGTCAGTGGCCACGCGGCCGTACGTGTCGAGAAGCACTGTGGGCCCCCTCCCCTGTCCGGATCTAGAGGTTCTATGCATCGAGCGTACGCGACCTGTGTGTCGCCGAGGGGTGCCCGAATGAACGATACGTAACGTGGCCGCGTCGTAGGGAAGTACGACGCGGCCACGCACGGTGCTGGGACGATTCCGGAAAGCCGCAGTCAGTGGGCCCCGGTGCCGGTGAGCGAGCGCACTTCCAGCTCGGCGAACTTCTGCGGGTCGGCCTCGTCCTTGGACAGGACGGTTCCCAGCCACCCGAGGAGGAAGCCGAGGGGGATGGAGATGATCCCCGGGTTCTCCAGCGGGAACCAGTAGAAGTCGGCGTCCTTGAACATCGAGGTGGGCTTGCCGGAGACGACCGGCGAGAAGAGCACGAGCCCGACCGCCGAGACCAGCCCTCCGTAGATCGACCACAGCGCGCCCTGGGTGGTGAAGCGCTTCCAGAAGAGGCTGTAGAGGATCGTGGGGAGGTTGGCGGAGGCGGCGACGGCGAAGGCGAGGGCGACCAGGCCGGCGACGTTCATGTCGCGGGCCAGGGCCCCGAGGAAGATGGCGACGGCGCCGATGACCACGGTGGACCAGCGGGCGGCGCGCACCTCCTCCTTCTCTGTGGCCTGGCCCCTGCGGATGACGTTCACGTAGATGTCGTGCGCGAAGGACGACGAGGACGCCAGGGTCAGCCCGGCGACCACCGCGAGGATGGTGGCGAAGGCGACGGCGGAGATCACCGCGAGCAGCACCGCACCGCCGGTCGACCCGGGGCCGCCGCCGATCTCCTGGGCGAGGAGCGGCGCGGCGGTGTTGCCGGCCTTGTTGGAGGCCAGGATGTCGGCCCGCTTGAGGAGGGCCGCGGCGCCGAAGCCGAGGGCGATCGTCATCAGGTAGAAGGCGCCGATGATGCCGATGGCCCAGTTCACGGACTTGCGGGCGGCCTTGGCGGTGGGGACGGTGTAGAAGCGGATCAGGATGTGCGGCAGGCCGGCGGTGCCGAGGACCAGGGCGAGGCCGAGGGAGATGAAGTCCAGCTTCGTCAGGCCGTCCTTGCCGTACTTGAGTCCGGGCTCCAGGAACTTGGTGCCCTGGCCGCTGTTCTCGGCGGCCTGGCCCAGCAGGGCGGAGATGTTGAAGTCGAACTTCAGCAGCACCAGGAAGGTGATCAGCAGCGCGCCGGCGATGAGCAGCACCGCCTTGACCATCTGGACCCAGGTGGTGCCCTTCATCCCGCCGATCGTCACGTAGACGATCATCAGCAGGCCGACCAGCGCGACGACGGCGACCTTGCCGCCGTCGCTGGTGATGCCGAGCAGCAGCGAGACGAGCACGCCGGCGCCGGCCATCTGGGCGAGTAGGTAGAAGATCGAGACCACGATGGTGGAGGTGCCGGCGGCGGTGCGGACGGGCCGCTGGCGCATCCGGTAGGCGAGGACGTCGCCCATGGTGTAGCGGCCGGAGTTGCGCAGCGGCTCGGCGACGAGCAGCAGGGCGACGAGCCAGGCCACGAGGAAGCCGATGGAGTACAGGAAGCCGTCGTAGCCGAAGAGGGCGATGGCCCCGGCGATGCCGAGGAAGGAGGCGGCGGACATGTAGTCGCCGGAGATCGCCAGGCCGTTCTGGAAGCCGGTGAACTGGCGGCCGCCGGCGTAGAAGTCGGCGGCGTCCTTGGTCTGGCGGCCGGCCCAGACGGTGATGATCAGGGTGGCGACGACGAACAGCCCGAAGAGGGTGATGATCAGCGGGCGGTGCTCGCTCGCTCCGGCGGCGGCCGTCAGCTGGGGGACCGGGCTCGCGCTCAGGGTCATGCTCCGGCCTCCATGCGCTTCTTGATGGCCTCGGCCTTGGGGTCGAGCTTGGCGGCGGCGTGCCGCGAGTACAGCCAGGCGATCAGGAAGGTCGTCAGGAACTGGGCGACGCCGAGGACCAGCGCGACGTTGATGTTGCCGAAGAGCTTGGTCCCCATGAAGCCGCCCGCGTAGCTGGACAGCAGGACGTAGAGCAGGTACCAGGCGATGAAGGCCACGGTGAGCGGGAAGGCGAAGGACCGGTAGGAGCTGCGGAGTTCGGTGAACTCGGGGCTCTGCTGGACGCGCGTGAACTCTTCGGCCGGCAGGTTCGCCGGGGCCGGTCCCGCGCCGCCCGGCGGCGGCGCTGCTTCGGTGGTCACGGGGGGTTCTCCTTGTGACGCGGGTGCGGTGGGGACGGACAAAACAACCTCCGTGCGGGGGGACGGTGGTGCTGATCCCCCCTGTCAACGGCACGGCCGGCGTGTCGGGACGGTTCAACACCCGCTGTTTCTTCCAGAACTTCTTTCTCGAACGCATGGCGCTGACAGGAACGTCAGCGCTAGGTTCGCCTGTCATGAACCCGTCCGACGCGACCGCGTGCGGACGGCTTTTTCACGGATGATGTGGAGAACCCATGGCTCATCTGGGACACGGCCGCCGGCGAGCTCTCGCCGTTCCGGTCGGCCTGGCGCTCACCGCCTCGCTCGCCTTCCTGCCCTCGGTCGCGGCCTCGGCCGCACCGCTGGGTACGACGGCGGACCCGGTGGCGGCCGCGAAGCCCGCGGCCACCGGCCCGAAGCTGTCCTACGTGGCGAACCTGAACGTGTACGCCACGGCGACGGCGGCCAAGAAGGCCATCGAGCGGGCCGGGGGAACGGTGGTGATAGCCCACGAGCAGATCGGGGTCATCGTCGCGCACTCCCAGAACCCGGACTTCGCCAAGCAGCTGCGGGCGCAGCGCGGCCTGTTCGCCTCGGTCGGCGCCACCCGTACGGCCCCCCTCCAGCCGGTGCAGACCACCGAGGAGGGCACGACCCAGACGCTCAGCGCCGCGGACGCCGCCAAGGCGGCGGCGCAGGCCGAGCCGGGCCAGGAGCCCCTGGAGTCCAACCAGTGGGACCTGCGGGCGATCAAGGCCGACGCGGCTCACCAGATCAACGATGGCAGCCCCGACGTCACCGTCGGCGTCATCGACACGGGTGTCGACGACACTCACCCCGACTTGGCCGCCAACTTCTCCAAGGGGCAGTCGGCCAACTGCGTCGGCGGCGTCGCCGACACCGCCGAGGGCGCGTGGCGCCCGTACGCGGACGGCAGCGACCACGGCACCCACGTGGCCGGCACCATAGCCGCGGCCCGCAACGGGGTCGGCATCAGCGGTGTCGCGCCGGGCGCGAAGGTCGCCGCGATCAAGGTGAGCGAGCCGGGGACCAGCCTCTTCTACACCGAGGCGGTCGTCTGCGGCTTCATGTTCGCCGCCGAGAAGGGGATCGAGGTGACCAACAACAGCTACTACGTCGACCCGTGGAACTACACCTGCAAGAACGACGACGACCAGAAGGCGCTGGTGGAGGCCCTCTCCCGGGCCACCAAGTACGCCGAGCGCAAGGGCGTGCTCAGCGTGGCCTCGGCCGGCAACTCCAACCACGACCTGGCCGCCGCCTCGATCGAGGACACGACCAGCCCGAACGACTCCACCCCGCTGCCGCGCACCATCGACCCGAAGGTCTGCCTGGACCTGCCCACGCAGCTGCCGGGTGTCGTCACGGTCAGCGCGACCGGCGACAAGGGCCTGAAGTCGTACTACTCCAGCTACGGCCTGGGCGTCGTCGACGTCGCCGCCCCCGGCGGCGACAAGTGGCAGGTCCCGGCCACCCCGGACGCCAACGGCCGCGTGCTGTCGACCCTCCCCGGCGGCGGCTACGGCTACAAGCAGGGCACCTCGATGGCCGGTCCGCACGTCGCGGGCGTCGCGGCGCTGCTCAAGAGCGCCCACCCGACGGCCACGCCGTCGCAGCTCCAGGCCATGCTGAAGGCCCAGGCCACGAAGGCGGCCTGCCCGGAGAAGGTCTACGACGCCACCGGCGCCCTGGTCGACGCCACCACCTGCACCAGCAAGTGGGGCCAGACCGCCTACTACGGCTCGGGCGTGGTCGACGCGCTCAAGGCCGTCAAGTAGCGCCGGACGCCGTCTGCGCACGGACGGGCCGGGCGGGGTGCTCCCCGCCCGGCCCGTTCGCGTCCGCCCCGGTCAGGGCTTGATCAGGACCTTCAGCGCGCTGCGGTCGTCCATCGCGCGGTAGCCGTCCGGGACCTCGTCCAGGGACACGGCCCGGTCGAAGACCGGAGCCGGGTCGATCGCGCCGCTCAGCACGTCCTCCAGCAGCTCCGGGATGTAGGCCCGGACCGGCGCCACACCGCCGCGCAGGGTGATGTTGCGGTCGAACATGACCCCGAGGTCGAGGCCGGTGCCGCTGCCGTGCGGGACGCCGACGTAGCCGACGGCCCCGCCGTCGCGGGTGATGTTCACGGCGGTGCGCATGGACTCCTCGGTGCCGACCGCCTCGATGACGGCGTGCGCGCCCTGGCCCCGGGTCAGCTCGCGCACGGCGGCCTCGGCGGCCTCGCCGCGCTCGGCGACCACGTCGGTGGCCCCGAACACCTTGGCGATGTCCGTACGGGCGCTGTGGCGGCCCAGCGCGATGATCCGCTCGGCGCCGAGCCGCTTGGCCGCGAGGACGCCGCACAGCCCGACCGCGCCGTCGCCGACGACGGCGACGGTGGAGCCGGCGCGGACGCCCGCGCCCAGGGCGGCGTGGTGCCCGGTGCCCAGGACGTCGGACAGCGCGAGCAGCCCGGTCAGCAGGTGGTCGTCGGAGGCGGCCGCGGCGGGCAGCTTGACCAGGGTGCCGTCGGCGTGCGGGACCCGGACGGCCTCGCCCTGGCCGCCGTCAAAGCCGACGGAGCCCCAGAAGCCGCCGTGCACGCAGGACGTGTACAGGCCCTCGGAGCAGTAGTCGCAGGTGCCGTCGGACCACATGAACGGGGCGACGACGAGGTCTCCGGCGCGCAGGCCGGAGACGGCGGAGCCGGTCTCCTCCACGACGCCGAGGAACTCGTGCCCGATGCGCTGGCCGGGCTGCCGCGCGGCGTGACCGCGGTAGGCCCACAGGTCGCTGCCGCAGATGCAGGCACGCAGGACGCGGACGACGGCGTCCTCGGGGCGCTGGATCGCAGCGTCGGGCACCTCCTCCACGCGGATGTCGTGCGGGGCGTGGATGACGGTGGCGCGCATGGTGGTGCAGCCCTCCGGAAGTGGTTCAGTCTTGTATGACTTCCCTACCGTACGCCTGCCCGCGGGCGACCGCGCCCAGGGCCAGCAGGCACTGGGCCGCGAGGTAGGTGGCCATGATCCAGAAGTCGGGGCGCGGCAGCTGCGGCCATCCGGCGACCCCGGTCGCGATGAGGGTGTCGGAGAGCAGGAACAGCGCCCCGCCCGCGGCCGCCGCGCGGCCGAGGACGCCGGCGCGGTAGGCCATGGCGGTGAGCAGCAGGCTGTAGCCGGCGACGGGGATCCGCAGGTCGGCGGGCAGGTCGGGCCAGAGCAACGCGACGGTCCCGACGAGCGCGAGGGCGTACGCGGCCCCGGCCGCGCGGCTCGGCCCGCCCCGGCCGGAGGGGCTGCGCTGGCCGAAGAGCACGAGGTAGCAGACGTGCCCGGCGGCGAAGGAGCCCATGCCCACGAGGAAGGCGGGCTCGGCGTCGAAGAGCAGGGCGAGGTCCCCGCCCCAGCCGAACAGCAGGGCGGCGACCAGCAGGCGCGGTGCGCCGCGCGTCAGCGCGTACGCCACCAGCAGCGGCATCAGCAGCGGTTTGGCGAGGACGTGCCCGAGGTGCCAGCCGGCGAGCAGCGCGCCGAGGTCAGCGGCCGCGGCCGCGCCGAAGGCGGCGAGCAGCACGCGTTCGGCGCGCCGGCCGGGGACGGGCCGTACCGCCGCCCAGGACGGCGTACGGGCTCCGGTGGCGCTCACGCGGCGGGCTCCGGCGCCTTCGCGGGCTCGGCGACCGCGCTGGTCCCGGCGGGCTCGGCGGGCTCGGCGGCCCCGCCGGTCCGGGCCGCCGGCTGCCAGCCGGGGCCGCGGAAGACCCGGCCGGCGCGCTCGCGCCAGCTGCGGGCGGCGCGGACGTCGCGGGCGATGGCGGCGTACTCGTGGGTGGCGACGCGCAGCGGGTTGTGGGTGTCGATGTTCTTGGTGAGGCCGTAGACGGGCCGCTCGGTCTCGCCCACCCAGGACCCGAACATCCGGTCCCAGACGATCAGGATGCCGCCGAAGTTGCGGTCCAGGTAGCCGCCTTGGGAGGCGTGGTGGACGCGGTGGTGGGAGGGGGTGTTGAAGACGTACTCGTAGGGGCGCGGCAGCTTCCCGATGCGCTCGGTGTGCACCCAGAACTGGTAGAGCAGGTTGATGCCGTAGCAGAAGGGGATGGCGGCCGGATGCACCCCGACGGCGACCATCGGCAGGTAGAACCACCAGGTGGTGGCGCTGGTCCAGGGCTGGCGCAGGGCGGTGGTGAGGTTGAACCGCTTGCTGCTGTGGTGGACGACGTGGCAGGCCCACAGGATGCGGATGACGTGGTGGAGCCGGTGCTGCCAGTAGTAGAGGAAGTCCTGGACGAGCAGCATCAGCAGGGCGGTCCACCACAGGAACGGCACGCGCAGCGGCGTCAGTTCGTACACGGCGGTGAAGACCGCGACGACCGGGAGCTTCCAGAGCAGGTCGAAGCCGATGCTGCCGAGCCCCATGGTGATGCTGGTGGCCGCGTCCTTGGGGTCGTAGCCGGCGGCGTCCTCGTCGGGATGGAGCCGGTAGCTGACGACCTCCAGCACGGTGAGCAGTACGAAGGCGGGTATGGACCACAGCACGACATCGGGCAGATTTGGCATGGGCGCACCTTAGGGCGGGTTCCGGGGTGCCGCTAGGGGTTGTTACCGATCAGTATCCGACGGGGTTACCCCGGGTACAAGGGGGCGGCCCCACCGGCCCCCGAAACGGCTGCCCCGCGGGCCGGGGCCACCGCCGCGCGGTGGCGCGGACCGCGTCCCGCCGGAGCGCCCCGCCTCTCGTGGCGAGCCGTCCGGCGGCAGGCGGTGTCACCAGACCCGGACCGAGGCGCCCCGGGCGAACGCCGGGCTGGTGGCACCCGGGGGGATCTCCGTCAGCGGTTCGGCGATCTCCGAGACCAGGGGGCCGTGCTTGGCGGCCAGGGCGTCCAGCAGGGCCAGGTCGAAGCCGTACACGCGGGCCGCGTTGCCGCCGACCATGGCCGCGACCTCCTCCTTCGGCAGGCCCGCGTAGGCGATGCGCAGGCCCTCGCGGGAGAAGGGGGCGGTGCCCTCGTCGTGGGGGAAGTCGCTGCCCCACATGATCTTGTCGAGGCCGATCCGGTCCCGTAGCGGGACCTCGTGGGGGCGCATGAAGCTGGCCCCCACGAAGCAGTTGTCCCGCCACACCTGGCTCGGGCCCCGGCCCATGGCCTCGGCCAGGCCCGCGCCGAACTTGGCCTCGGCGGTGGAGGAGGCTGCCACCAGGCGGCCGTGGTAGTAGTCCAGCATCTCCAGCACGCCCGGGATCCAGCCGGACCCCTGCTCCGTCAGCACCAGCTTGAGGCCCGGGTGGCGGTGGAAGGCGCCGCCGAAGACGAGGTGCCACAGGGCGCGGTGCGAGAACCACGTGGTCTCCACCATGAAGACGGCCCGCGCGGCCGGTTCGTCGCCGAGCGGCGGCGAGGCCGAGCCGCCGTGGTGGTTGACCGGGACGTCCAGCTCCGCGCAGACCGCCCAGATCGGGTCGTACGCGGCCGAGTACAGCTCGGGCACCGGCGAGCCCGGCGGGACGCCGGGGAGCAGGACGCCGCCGGTCAGGCCCGCCCGGTGGGTGCGGCGGATCTCCGCCACCGCGGCGTCCACGTCGTTGAGGAGGATCTGCGCGACGCCCGCCCGCCGTCCCGGCGCGTCAGCGCAGAAGTCCGCCAGCCACCGGTTGTGCGCCTGCAGGCCGGCCCAGCGCAGCTCGTACTCCGCGGCCGTGGGCGGCTGCGCCATCAGGGAGGCCTTGGGGAAGAAGGGCGGGATGGTGTTCGGGAAGACGACCTCGGCGACGATGCCGTCGGCCTCGAGCTCGGCCAGCCGGCGCTGGGAGTTCCAGTTGAGGTCGGCCGTGTCGGCGAGGAGGTCCTCGTACGGGTTGACGTAGGTGGCGGCCCAGGCGTCGAAGGCCTCGTGGTGGCGCTTGGCCAGGTACGGCCGGTAGTCGAGCAGGTCGGCGCCGGCGTGGCAGTCCGCCGAGATGACGGTGTAGCGCTCCTCCACGGCTACGACACCCCCAGCGACGGGAAGTCGGCGCCGGTCAGCCAGTGCCGGCCGGTCTCGCGCGAGCGGGCCCAGGAGGCCTCCACCGCCGCCTGGTCGGGGCTCTGGCCCAGGTCGGCGGGGGTGGGGCCGATCCGGCGGGCGATCGGGGCGAGCTCGGCGGTGTCGAAGCCGAAGACCTCGGCGGCGGCCAGGCCCAGCATCCGGCGGGTCTCGGCGACCGGGATGTCGTGGAAGGTGTTCCGCAGCCAGTTGCGGGTGTCGGGCCAGGTCCCCTCGGGGTGCGGGAAGTCCGAGCCCCAGAGGATGTTGTCCACGCCGATCTCGTAGCGCTGGGCGAGCTCGCGGCGCTTGGTGTTCGTGGCGCAGACGAACACCTGCCGGTCCAGGTACTCGCTCGGCGGGCGCTTCAGCTCCGAGAAGGGGGAGAGCTTCTTGCCGCCGTGGGCGCCCAGGTAGAGCCGGTCCATGAACCAGAGCAGGTTCGGCAGCCACCAGCAGCCCGACTCGGCCACCCCGAACCTCAGGCCGGGGTGCCGCTCGAACACCCCGGACCAGAGCAGGAACCACAGCGGGCGGGCCGGCCACCAGGTGACCTCGGAGACGTAGATGCCCAGGTGGTCCCCGTACTCGTGGCGGGGCGCGGCCCCCGAGTGGGTGACGATCGGCATCCCCGTCTCGGCGGCGGCCGCCCACACCGGGTCGTAGCGGCGGTCGTGGTAGGGGGCCTGGTCCACCCACATCGAGGGGATCATCAGGGCGCCCAGGCCCGACTCCTTGGCCCGGTGGACCTCCGCGACGACCTTGGCGGGCTCCGCCGTGACGGGCAGCAGGGCGACCCCGCAGTGGCGCGCGGGGTTCTGGCCGACGAACTCCGCCAGCCAGCGGTTGTGCGCCTGCGCGCCCGCCATGCCCAGCTCGGGGTCCTGGTCGCCGGAGAGGCCGAGGCCCACCCCGAAGGGGGCGGCGGTCTGGCTGTCGACGGCGTCCGCGTCGGGGAAGACGACCTCGGCGGCGACGCCGTCACCGTCGAGTTCCTTGAGCCGCTGGGTGCTGTCCCAGCCGCCCTTGAGGCCTTCCGCGTGGTCGTGGAACCACTTCTCGGCGAAGGCCTCGTTGCGCACGCCGAGCCGGGTGGCCTCCTCGCGGCGGGCGTCGCGCTGGCCGAGGAACTCGTCGAACTGCGGGTGGAAGCGGGAGTCGAGGTAGGGGCGGTACCGCTCGGTCGGCAGGCCGGCGTGGCAGTCCGAGGAGATGATCAGGTAGGGGTCTTCGTACGCGGCGTTGGCGGTGTCACTCACGGCAGACGCTCCTCAGTCGAGGATGAAGCTCTCCAGGTAGGCGGGGTTGGCGCGGTCGAGCATCGACTGCGACCGGGCGCGGATCTGGCGGTCGCTGTGCTCGCTGGCCGGCAGCATCCAGAAGCGGTCGGCGCGGATGCCGTCGACGACGTGCTCCGCGACGTCCTCGACCGGGGTGAAGCGCACCTCGTGCCCGGCCCGCCTCATCGCGGCCTCGTACTGGTCGAGGCTGCGGTACGGCGACCTGCGCGGGCGCTCCTTGGCGTAGCGCTCGGGCCGGTTGCGGTGCGACTCCCACAGGCCGGTGCGCAGCATGTGCGGTCCGGGGAAGAGGACGGAGGCGCCGACGGCCGCGCCCTCCGCCTTGAGGTGGGCGTAGAGGGACTCGGTCAGGGTGACCACCGCCGCCTTGGTGACGGCGTACACCGAGGCGGTGGGCAGCGGGGCGATGCCGCCGTCGCCGGAGGAGGTGTTGACGACGTGGCCGGGGGCGCCGGAGGCGATCATGCGCGGGACGAAGGCCTGGACGCCGTGGAAGACGCCCCAGACGTTGACGGCGAAGGCCCACTTCCAGTCGTTCGGCTCGTGCTCCCACATCCGGCCCTCGGCGCCGGACCCGACGCCGGCGTTGTTGCACAGGACGTGGACGGCGCCGAAGGCGTCGTAGGCGGCGTCGGCGAGGGCGAGGACGGAGTCGCGCTCGCTGACGTCGACGGTGCGGGCGAGCACCTCGGCGCCGTCGGCGGTGAGGTCGTCGGCTGCCTTGCGCAGTGCGGCCTCCTCCACGTCGGCGAGGACCACCTTGAGGCCCTCGGCGGCGAAGCGGCGGGCCATGGCGAGGCCGATGCCGCTCGCGGCGCCGGTGACGACGGCCACCTGTCCGGGTTCGAGCCGCATGTCACACGCTCCCCTCGGGCGGCCCGTCGAGGATCTGCAGCGGGTCGTCGTAGCGCTGGTGGATGTAGGGGAGCAGCGCCTGGGCGCTGACCCGCTCGACGACCCGGCCCTTCTGGTCGGTGGTCTTCTCGCCGATGGTGAGCTCCACGAGGCGGCGTACGGGAAGGTCGGCCACGGGGTCGAACATCGACTCGCGCAGCACCACGTCACCGGTGAGGTGTTCGAGCCTGCGGACCTTCTCGTTGCGGGTGCAGTGCACGAGGACCGGGTCGCCGTCCAGGCCCGAGCCGTCCACCGCGGGGAGGAACTTGAAGTAGAAGTCGGTCTTCACCGTCGGCTCGGGCAGCGGGAGCGCGCCGTCGACGGCGCCGCGCACCTCCACGAAGGCGATCCCGTGCCGGGCGAGGGCGGCCCGTACGACGAGGCCCTCGCGCTCGACGGTGACCTCGCCCAGCTTCTTGGGCTCGCCGAACACCTCCCGGCCCCCGGTCAGGGCCCGCTCGTGGGTCATCGGCATGACGAGCGGGTACCAGCCCTCGACCCCGCCGTGCCGGGCGGCCACCGCCACCGAGCCGGCGCCGAGCGGGTAGCCGGGCAGGTCGACCTTGCTGATGTTGGCCCGGACGAGGGGCCGCTCGGCGGGCCCCAGCGGCGGCGGCAGGACCGCCGCCACGGCGTCGGGGTCGGTCTCCCAGACGGCCACGACGCCGGTGGACCAGATGTCGGGGAGTTTGGCGCTCTTCTCGCGCGACGCCGCGGTCTCGGCCTCGGTGCGCGCTCCGTACCGTATGCGTGCCATGTCTCGCACCACCCTTCTGGGTCCCCCCGGCGGGACCGGGGGCGGTTCTGTAACACAGTTACACCGCTGCCGATGAAGGGTAAAGACCCCTGCACGCACCGGAACTGACGTAGCAACAGATTGGCGAACCGGTCCCATGGCGAGAAACGCACTGACCCGCAAGGAGGTGCTGGAGGCGGCCGCGTCCCTGGTCCGGCGGAACGGTCCGGCGGCCCTGACCATGCGGGGGCTCGCCGCCGAGCTGGGCACGGCGGTGACCTCCATCTACTGGCACGTCGGCAACCGCGAGCAGCTGCTCGACGCCCTCGTGGAGCGGACCGTCCAGGAGATGGGCGCCGTCCGCCCGGCCGGGGACACACCGGCCGAGCGGATCGTCTCGGTGGCCCGGACCCTGCGGCGCGAACTGCGCGCCCGCCCGCACCTGATCGCGATGGTCCACGAGCGCGGGCTCACCGAGCGCATGTTCCTGCCCGCCCAGCGGGCGCTCGTCGACGAGGTGCACGCCGCGGGACTGCGGGGGGCGCGGGCCGCCGACGCGGTGCGCGCCGTCCAGTTCCAGATCGTCGGCTTCCTGCTCGTCGAGCGCAACCGCGAGCGCTCCCCCGCCCAGTCGCCGGGCGAGGGGGAGCTCTGGGATCCGCAGGCCGCCGGCGACCCCGCGCTCGCCCGCGCCCTGGCCCGCCCGGCGGACCCGGAACGGCTGTTCCTGC
This sequence comes from Streptomyces sp. NPDC048352, assembly GCF_040651895.1. NCBI lineage: Bacteria > Bacillati > Actinomycetota > Actinomycetes > Kitasatosporales > Streptomycetaceae > Streptomyces > Streptomyces sp. NPDC048352. The sequence goes on along the minus strand of NZ_JBEZKZ010000019.1, from coordinate 49,762 downwards.
TGTCGGTACGGGCCTTGACCGATGCGCTGCTCGCGGAGTCCGGCGGATAGGGCCCGGCCCGGTGGCGGAGCCGGGGGGACGGCCCGCTCACCGGGCAGGGGGCGCAGGCGGGCTGAAAAGGCATCGGGCCACGGGTGTCAGTGCGTGCCGATATCCTCTGTGACCATGCTGCACGACCGTACGACCGCAGAGGCGGAATGGCCGACCGCGTACCCACAGGGGTACGCGGTCGTCGACGTGGAGACGACCGGGCTCGCTCGCGACGACCGGATAATCTCCGCGGCCGTCTACCGGCTCGACGCTCAGGGCAACGTGGAGGACCACTGGTACAGCCTGGTCAACCCGCGCCGCGATCCGGGGCCCACCTGGATCCACGGCCTGACCAGTGCGATGCTCCAGGACGCCCCGCTCTTCGAGGACATCGCCGAGGAGTTCGCGGGCCGGCTCGCCGACCGGGTGCTCGTCGCGCACAACGCCATCTTCGACTGGCAGATGATCGCGCGGGAGTACGCGCGCGCCTCCGCGACCGCCCCGGTACGCCAGCGGCTGTGCACCATCGCCCTGTCGAAGGAGCTGAACCTCCCGCTGCCCAACCACAAGCTGGCGTCCCTCGCCGCGCACTACGGGGTGGTCCAGCAGCGCGCCCACCACGCGCTCGACGACGCCCGGGTGCTGGCGGAGGCCTTCCGTCCGTCCCTGCACGCGGCCGCGCGGGACGGCGTGCGGCTGCCCCTGCTGGAGTGCCGTCCGCTGACGGAGTGGTCGGACTCCCCCGCCGCGCCCCGCATCGGCTACCAGTCCTCGTACGGCAACGGCGGCTCCTGGCGGGCCTCGCGCAAGCGGCCCCCGTGCCCGTACCCGAACCCGGGCCGCTTCGAGGACGGCAAGCCGCTGCGGCAGGGCATGCGGGTCGCCTTCTCGGGTGACACCTCCGTGGACCGGGAGCTGCTGGAGGACCGGGCCGTGGAGGCGGGCCTGCACGTCGCGACGAGCGTGTCCCGGCTCACCAGCCTGCTGGTGACGAACGACCCCGACTCCGCGACCTCCAAGACGGTCAAGGCCAGGTCCTTCGGGACGCCGGTCGTGGACGAGGCGGCCTTCACCCAGCTGCTGCGGGACGTCGCGGCGGCCGGCGAGGAGTAGCGCGGGAGCAGCGGGTGTTGCTCCGGCCGGGTGCAGGCCGGGCGACTCACCCCGGTGGATCTTGTTCCGGCCGCCCGCCCCGCACAGCATGCGGCGCATGGCACGTTGTGAGGTCTGCGGAAACGACTACGGCATGTCCTTCGAGGTGCACGCGCAGGGCGCGGTGCACGTCTTCGACTGCTTCTCGTGCGCCATCCACCGCATGGCGCCGATCTGCGAGCACTGCCGGGTCCAGATCATCGGGCAGGGCGTCGAGGTCGAGGACCAGTGGTTCTGCGGTGCGCACTGCGCCCGCGCGGAGGGGAAGGTGGGCATCGTCGACCACGTCTGATCACCCGCCCGCCGCCGCTGCGGCCCCGGAGGGCCACCCGCCCTCCGGGGTCCTCGCCGCTGGGGGTACCGTCGTGGGCGTGTACCGCTTTGTGCTGACCCGGCAGTGGGTGTCCCTCACCCTCGTCACCCTCGTCCTCATCCCCGTGATGATCAAGCTGGGGTTCTGGCAGTTCCACCGCCACGAGCACCGGGTCGCGCAGAACGAGCTGATCGCGAAGAACCTGTACGCGAAGCCGGTGCCGGTGACCGAGGTCACCTCCCCCGGGCACACCGTCCCGAGGGCCGACTACTGGCGCGCCGTCACCGCCACCGGTACGTACGACTCCGCGCACGAGACCGTCGTACGGATGCGCACCTCGAACGACGACAAGGTCGGCTTCCACGTGGTGACGCCGCTGGTGCTGGGCGACGGCCGCGTCGTGCTGGTCAACCGGGGCTGGGTGGCCGGCGGCGACGACCCGCGCGCCTACCCGCCGGTGCCGGCCGCGCCCTCGGGCGAGGTCACGGTGTCCGGGCGGCTCAAGGCCGACGAGACCAGCGGCGGCAGCGGCATCAAGGACCGCAAGGGCCTGCCCGACCGCCAGGTGATGCTGATCAACAGTGGGCAGCAGGCGGCCGCGCTGGGCAGGACCGTGCTCGGCGGGTACCTCGAACTGGTCGCGCCCGGACCGGCCGGCGGCACCCCCGAGCCGGTCGCCGAGCCCGACCACGACTCGATCGGCCCGCACATGGCGTACGCGGTCCAGTGGTGGCTGTTCGCGGCGGCGGTGCCGGTGGGGTGGGTGGTCCTGGTGCGGCGCGAGAGGCGTGACCGCGAGGAGGCGGCGGCGAAGGCCGTGTCGCCGGAGCCCGCTTCGGCGTAGGTTGTCGGGCATGGATCTTGGACTGAAGGACCGTGTCTACGTCGTCACCGGAGCCACGCGGGGCCTCGGCTTCGCCTCCGCGCGGGAACTCACCGCCGACGGGGCGAAGGTCGTGCTCACCGGCAGGGACGAGAAGCGCGTGGCGGACGCGGCCGCGGAACTCGGCCCCCACGCGCTGGGCGTGGCGGTGGACAACTCCGACCCGCGGGCGGCGGAGCGGCTGGTGGCCACGGCGCGCGAGCGGTTCGGGCGCTTCGACGGCATCCTGATCAGCGTCGGCGGCCCCGCGCCCGGCTTCGCGGCGGACAACACCGACGAGCAGTGGGCGGCGGCGTTCGAGACGGTCTTCCTGGGCGCGGTCCGCCTGGCCCGGACGGCCGCGGCCGAGCTGGGCGAGGGCGGGGTCATCGGCTTCGTGCTGTCGGGCTCGGTTTACGAGCCGATCCCCGGCCTGACCATCTCGAACGGCCTGCGGCCGGGGCTGGCGGGCTTCGCCAAGTCCCTGTCGGTGGAGCTGGGCCCGCGCGGGATCCGCGTGATCGGCCTGCTGCCGGCACGGATCGACACCGACCGGGTGCGGGAGCTGGACGCGCTGTCCGGCGACGCGGACGCGGCGCGGGCGGGCAACGAGTCCCGCATCCCGCTGCGCCGCTACGGCACCCCGGCGGAGTTCGGCCGCACGGCGGCGTTCCTGCTCTCCCCGGCGGCGTCGTACCTGACGGGCCTGATGCTCCCGGTGGACGGCGGCGCCCGCCACGGCTTCTGACGCCCGGGGCGCCGACGGCGCGGCCCGGCCGCGAGCGGCCCGCTCCGCGCCCCTCGCGCCACACGCCGGCGGGTGCCGGAAGGACCGGCCCCGCCGTCGCGCCCGCCCGCCGGCCTCAGTCGGAGAGGCCCGCCAGGTCGCGCAGGCGGCGGGCCTGGGCGGCTCGCTCGGCGGCGCGCTGGTCGTCGTACGTACGGGAGGGGGCGCCGCGCAGCAGCGCCTTGGTCTCGATGACGGCGTCGCGCGGCGGGGCCAGCAGGGCGGTGGTGAGGTCCTGGACGGCGGCGTCCAGCTCGTCGGCCGGGACCACGAGGTTGGCGAGGCCCACCCGCTCGGCCTCCTCGGCGTGCACGAAGCGGCCCGTCGCGCAGATCTCCAGCGCGCGGGCGTAGCCGACCAGGGCGGTCAGCGGCTGGGTGCCGGCCAGGTCGGGGACCAGGCCCAGGCTGGTCTCGCGCATGGCGAACTGCACGTCGTCCGCGACCACGCGCAGGTCGCAGGCGAGCGCCAGCTGGAAGCCGGCGCCGATCGCGTGCCCCTGCACGGCGGCGATGGAGACGACGTCATTGCGGCGCCACCAGGTGAAGGCCTCCTGGTACTCGGCGATGGTGGAGTCGAGCAGTTCGTCCGAACCGCGTGCCAGATCGAGGAATGACGGCTCGCCCTCGAAACCCTCGGGGGTGAACGCCTGCCGGTCGAGCCCGGCGGAGAAGGACTTGCCCTCGCCGCGCAGCACGACGACCCGGACGGTGCCGGGCAGCGACCGTCCGGCCTCCGCCAACGCCCGCCAGAGCGCGGGGGATTGGGCGTTTCGCTTGGCCGGATTGGTCAGTGTCACCGTGGCGACCGTGTCGTCGATGGTGAGCCGTACGCCATCCTTGTCGAGCAGAGCCATCTGATGCCTCCGGTGTGCAGTCGTGGCCGCGTACCCGGCCTAAGTGACTGCACAGTAACCACCCGGCCGACCGGAGGGCCGACCGGGGGTCACCGAAGGAACCGTGCGTGGAGCAGGACGGAAACAGACAGCATGGATCAGACAGCGTGAAAGAGCACGGAGCTGTCGGGCGGTCTTCGGCACCGGCCTCGGCCTGACGGCCAGGGTCAGGCCGCAGCCGCCTTCTTGCCGCGCGTCGCGCCACCGCGACCACGCAGCGTGACTCCGGACTCGCTGAGCATCCGGTGGACGAATCCGTAGGACCGGCCGGTCTCTTCGGCCAGCGCCCGGATACTCGCACCGGAGTCGTACTTCTTCTTCAGGTCTGCCGCGAGCTTGTCGCGCGCGGCGCCGGTCACCCGGCTGCCCTTCTTCAGAGTCTCGGCCACCCGTGCCTCCTCATGGGAAGTGCGCTCTGGACTTCTCATGATCACCCCTCCCCGGCTTCCTGGCCACCCATTCAGCAAGGTCGGTACGACGGCATTTCCCGGCCGGTGGACACCCGAGCAGAACGGAATCTCCTCTTCCGGCGCATGACCTCCGTCACATTTCTCCGTTGCCGAAAGGAATCACCAGGTCAGGGGCCGGACGCGGAAGACGGCCGGCCCCGGACGCGCGTCCTTGCGGACGCGGCCGGGGCCGATGAACAGGACGCGAGGGTACGAGACCGTCTCACTCAGATGATGGATCACGTCTGAGCCGAATGATCCATAAGGAACTGGATCAACGCCGCCGCGGACGGTCAGGCGAGGGCGACGAGGTCCCGGTAGTCCGGGCCCCACAGGTCCTCGACCCCGTCCGGGAGCAGGATGATCCGCTCGGGCTCCAGGGCCTCCACGGCCCCCTCGTCGTGCGTGACGAGGATGACCGCGCCCTTGTAGGTGCGCAGCGCGCCGAGGATCTCCTCGCGGCTGGCCGGGTCGAGGTTGTTGGTGGGCTCGTCGAGCAGCAGCACGTTGGCCGAGGAGACGACCAGGGTGGCCAGGGCCAGACGGGTCTTCTCGCCGCCGGAGAGCACGCCCGCCGGCTTGTCCACGTCGTCGCCGGAGAACAGGAAGGAGCCGAGCGTCTTGCGTACGTCGACCAGGTCCAGGTCGGGCGCGGAGGAGCGCATGTTCTCCAGGACCGTGCGCTCGGGGTCCAGGGTCTCGTGCTCCTGGGCGTAGTAGCCCAGCTTGAGGCCGTGGCCGGGCACGACCGTGCCGGTGTCGGGCTTCTCGGTGCCCGACAGGAGGCGCAGCAGGGTGGTCTTGCCGGCGCCGTTGAGGCCGAGGATGACCACGCGGGAGCCCTTGTCGATGGCCAGGTCGACGTCGGTGAAGATCTCCAGCGACCCGTAGGACTTCGACAGGCCCTCGGCGGTCAGCGGGGTCTTGCCGCAGGGCGCCGGGTCCGGGAAGCGGAGCTTGGCGACCTTGTCGGAGGCGCGGACGGCCTCCAGGCCGGACAGCAGCCGCTCGGCGCGCTTGGCCATGTTCTGCGCGGCGACGGTCTTGGTGGCCTTGGCGCGCATCTTGTCGGCCTGCGAGTTCAGGGCCGCGGCCTTCTTCTCGGCGTTCTGGCGCTCGCGCTTGCGGCGCTTCTCGTCGGCCTCGCGCTGCTGCTGGTAGAGCTTCCAGCCCATGTTGTAGACGTCGATCTGGGAGCGGTTGGCGTCGAGGTAGAAGACCTTGTTGACCACGGTCTCGACCAGGTCGACATCGTGGGAGATCACGATGAAGCCGCCGCGGTAGTTCTTCAGGTAGTCGCGCAGCCAGACGATCGAGTCGGCGTCGAGGTGGTTGGTGGGCTCGTCCAGGAGCAGGGTGTCGGCGTCCGAGAAGAGGATGCGGGCCAGCTCGACGCGGCGGCGCTGGCCGCCGGAGAGGGTGTGCAGGGGCTGGCCGAGGACCCGGTCGGGGAGGCTGAGGGCGGCCGAGATGGTCGCGGCCTCGGACTCGGCGGCGTAACCGCCCTTGGTCAGGAACTCGGTCTCCTGGCGCTCGTACTGCTTGAGGGCCTTCTCGCGGGTGGCGCCGGAGCCGGTGGCGATGCGCTCCTCGTTGGCGCGCATCTTCTGGAGGAGCACGTCGAGCCCGCGGGCGGAGAGGATCCGGTCGCGGGCGAGGACGTTGAGGTCGCCGGTGCGCGGGTCCTGCGGGAGGTAGCCGACCTCGCCGGAGCGGGTGATGGTGCCGCCGGCGGGCTGGCCCTCGCCGGCGAGGCACTTGGTGAGGGTGGTCTTGCCCGCTCCGTTGCGGCCGACGAGCCCGATGCGGTCCCCCTTGGCCACACGGAAGGACGCGTTCTCGATGAGGATGCGGGCGCCGGCGCGCAGCTCGATGCCGGTGGCGGTGATCACGGAAATACTCCAGGGCGGTTGGGACGGCGGAAGGGGGGCAGGACGCGCGTTGCTTCGACGCCGCTAATCCGCGAGGAGATTTGCCATGGGATTCATTCTACCGGGGGTGCGCAACCACTTTTCGGGGCCTCCCGTCCCCCGTTCGGCGCACGGACCACGCGGAGCCGCCACGGCGCGTACGAGGATGAACGGGTTGATACTCGCCGCAGGGGCGCCCGGGCGGCCCCGTGGATCTCACCGATAGAGGCGGTGCGGGATGCAGTTCGACGACGACGCCAATCTGGACACCTCCGAGGTCAAGGACGTCCGCGGCAGCCGCGTCCCGGGCGGGAGGGCCACGGTGGGCGGCGGCCTGGTCGGTCTGATCGCACTGGTCCTGGGGCTGATCTTCGGAGTGGGCCCGGAGCAGCTGGGCCTGTCCGACGGGAGCCCGGAGCCCGCGGCCACCGCCTCCTCGGCCGCCCAGGTGCAGCAGACCTGCAGGACGGGGCAGGACGCCAACACCCGCGAGGACTGCCGGCTCGTCGCGGTGGTGAACAGCACCCAGGACTACTGGAGGCAGGAGTTCCAGAAGCGCGGGGGCGCCTACCGCCCGGCGTCGACGGTCTTCTTCGCCGGCCGGGTGAACACGGCCTGCGGGGCGGCTACCAAGGCGGTCGGCCCCTTCTACTGCCCCGGTGACCGGCAGGTCTACCTGGACCTGGGCTTCTTCGACGAGCTGCGCACGACGTTCGGGGCGAGCGGCGGCCCCTTCGCCCAGGCGTACGTCGTCGCCCACGAGTACGGACACCACGTCCAGAACCTGACCGGAACCCTCCAGCGGGCCCAGGACGGCCGGCAGGGCGCGAACAGCAACGCGGTGAAGGTCGAGCTCCAGGCCGACTGCTACGCGGGCGTGTGGGCGCACAACGCGACGAGGACCCCGGACGAGTCCACGGGACGGCCGCTGATCAGCAGCCTCACCGACCAGGACATCAGGGACGGGCTGGACGCGGCGGCGGCGGTGGGCGACGACCGGATCCAGGAGAAGTTCCAGGGCCGGGTCACCCCCGAGTCCTGGACGCACGGCTCGGCGGAGCAGCGCCAGCAGTGGTTCTACCAGGGCTACCGCACGGGCGACATGGCCCAGTGCGACACGTTCCGCTGACGGTCGGCGGCGCCTGCCATGCTGTGACGCGGATCACCGTCACGAGAGGGAGTGACCGCCATGGCAGGCGTTCCGTCCATCTGCCCCACGCTGCTCTACCGCGACGCGAAGGCAGCGATCCGCCAGCTCACGGAGGCTTTCGGGTTCACGCAGGTCGCGGTCTACGAGAGCGATGACGGCTCGGTGATGCACGCGGAGCTGGCGTACGGCAACGGCGCGGTGATGCTGGGCAGCAAGGGGCGCGGCGGCGTCTTCGACCGGGCCATGGAGGCCGCCGGACCGGCGGGGGTCTACGTCGTGGTCGGCGACGTCGACGCCCATCACCGCCGGGCGGCCGAACACGGCGTGGAGATCCTGATGGAGCCGACCGACCAGGACTACGGCTCGCGGGACTACATGGCGCGGGACGCCGAGGGCAACGTCTGGAGCTTCGGGACGTACGCGCCGCAGCTGTGACGCCGCGGCGCGGGCGGGCGTACGCCTCCCCGCGCGCCCGCGTACGGCGAGGCGCCGGGTCGTGGGGGGGCGGGTCAGCCGCCGCCGGTGTGGACCTGGAAGGCGGCCCGGCGGACCGCCTTGGCCAGGGCCGGGTCGGGGTGCGCGGCGGCGAGGGCGACCAGCACCTGCACCGTGCGGGGGTGGCCGACCGCGCGGACCTCGTCCAGCAGCCGGGGGACGGTGGTGCGGACGGCGGAGTCGAGGTGCCGGGCGAGCAGGTCGGCCTCGCCGTGGTCGGCGATGGCCGCCGCCGTGTCCACCCAGAGCCAGGTCGACTCCTCGGGGGTGAGCACGTCCTGGGCCTCGTCGGGGTCCACCCCGTCGTGCTCGGCGAGCCAGAGCAGGGCGTACGGCCGCAGCACGGCTTCCCGCAGGGCCGCGCGCACCTCGGGCTCGGCGGGGGCGCCGACCACCCGCAGGGCCTCGAAGGCCAGCCCGCGCAGCAGGGCGTCCTCGCCGCGGGCGGCGTGCAGCAGCTCGCTGACGGCGTGGCCGACGGGGCGGGCGGCGAGCCAGGCCTGGTATTCGGCGCGGGCCGGTCCGGGGGTGAGCCGGGCACAGCCGTGCAGCATGGCGGCGGCCGACTGCTCGATGTTGCCGGCCGGGCTCTGGGCGGCCACGCAGATCTGCTCCAGCTTCACCCACACGGCCCAGCTGCCGAGGGGGGTGAGGGTGGCCCGGGCGGGGCCGAGGGTGACGGCGTCGACGGCGGCGAGGCCGCCCAGGGCCCAGCGCAGCAGCCGGGCGAGCGGGAGCGGCCGGGGTTCGGCGGGGGCGCCGCAGCCGGTGGCGGTCTCCGCGCCGTAGGGGACCTCGCAGCGCTCGTCGCGCAGTTCGGTGACGCGCTGGCCGAGGAGGTCCAGGAGGTCCGGGACGCTCACCGGGCCGGCGGACAGCTGGAGCAGCGACAGCAGTTGCGGCATCGCCTCGACCACCTCGGCGACGGCCGAGGGGGCGATGTCGGCGGGGGCCGGGTGGACGAGGGACCAGGCGTCGAAGAGGGCGACCCAGCCGCGCAGTACGGCGGTGTCGTCCCGGTCCCACGCGCGCAGCCGCCAGCCGGGGCGGGCGTGTCCGCCGTGCACCTCGACAAGGCCGGAGAGGCGGGCGCGGTCCCAGCCGACCTGGATCTGCCCGTGCGTCAGGCCCAGGTCGTCGGCGGCGCGTTCGACGTCGGCCGCGGGCAGGGCGCCCGCGGGGGCGGGGCGGCCGCCGTCGCCCGCGCCGAGGTGCAGCTCGGCCCAGCGGGCGAGCCGTACCGCGTCGGCGAGGGAGGTGCGGGCGCGGTTCGCCAGGTCCGCCCTGGCGGGGGTGCCCGCCGGGGGCCGGGTGGCCGGCCGGGTTCGCCGGTCGGTCACCGCCTTGCGCGCCGTGGCGACGGAGCGCTGGGAGACGAGTCGGAGTCTGGAGTCGCGAGCCAACTGCTCATCAGGCTTTCGGGACGTCACGGAAGCAGTCTCGCCCGTCACTGGCCGAAAGCCCAAACGGAACCGGTCGTTTCCACAGGTCACGGGCCGGATGAACCGGGAGGAATCCCCCATGCCGTCCCGTCCGCCCCAGGCCCTTCACCCTCCGCGCCGCATCGCACCTCACATGAGGGGGACGAGGAAGCGGCGCAGCGCCTCCTCGTACCGGAGCGGGTCGGCGTTCCACATCGCCCCGTGCCCCGCGTCCATGACGGTGTGCAGGGTGACCAGGTCGGGCCGGGCGGCGGCGAGCCGGCGGGAGGGCTCCCAGGGGGCGATGGTGTCGGCGGGCCCGTGGAAGAGCAGGACGGGGACGCTCAGCGCGCCGGGGTCCGCGGCGGGGGCCCGGTGGTCGGCGCGCAGCCCGGCGCGGCCCTCGGCGGCGCGGACCGCGAGCGGGAGCAGCGGGGCGGGGGTGCGGCGGGCGGCGGCGAGCGCGCGCAGGGTGGTGTGCCAGTCCAGGACGGGCGAGTCGAGGACGACCCCGGAGATCCGCCCGGCCAGGGCGGAGCGCTCGACGGCGCGCAGGGCCATGGTGGCTCCGGTGGACCAGCCGTACAGCACCACGCGGCGGGCCCCGTAGCGCAGGGCGTAGCGGATGGCGGCGTCCAGGTCGCGCCACTCGGACTCGCCGAGGTGGCCGAGGCCGTCGGGGGAGGCGGGGGCGCCGAGGTCGCCGCGGTAGGCGAGGTCGAGCACGGGGAGGCGGTGGCCGTGCAGGAAGGGCATGACCGCCATCGGGTGCTCCCGGGTGGTGCCGAGCCCGTGGACGGTGATCACCCAGGTGCCCCGGGCGCCAGGCAGGAACCAGGCGGGGAGCGGGCCGAGCTCCCCGGGGACGTCCACGTCGGCGTGGTCCAGCCCGAGGGCGGTGCGGGGGTTGCCCCGGTGCACCTGGGGGGTGAGGGCGACCCGCATGCCGGGGGTCAGGCTGCCGTGGGTGACGGCGAGCAGGCGGCGTACGACGGTGTCGGGGGCGTGCGGGACGCCGGTGAGGACGGAGCCGACCACGGCGTGCACCCCGGGCGCCTCCAGTCCGTGGACACCGGGGCGCAGGGAGGCCAGCGAGCGGGTGAGGGCGATCCGGCCGGGGGCGGTGGAGTGGACGCTCAGCGGGGGGCCGCCGGGCAGGGGGCGGCCGGGTTCGGGCCGCAGGGCGGCGTCGGCGGCGTACCGGCCGGCCGCGACCGCGGCTGCTCCGGCACCAATCAGGGTCGTGGTGACGGCCGCTGCCGTCGCTGTGGCGGTACGCACCGCTCCAGTCTCGGGGCGGGGCGGCCGGCGGGCCACCGGAGGAGATCATTCCGGTCAGGAGGCCCGCGTCGGCGGGCGCGGGCCGCGCCGGCCGCGGGGATGCCGCCCGCGAGCTCCGCGAGCGGAATGCGGGGCGGCCTCAAGTGGAGTGATCTAGCTCTCCTCCGGGCGTCCGGAGGGGGATCCCGCAGGACCGCGGAACCTGCCGGAAGGGTCCGTTCACCCCGCTTTGACGTGCATGAACCGGGATAACTACAAAAGAACCGGGCGAATGACCCGATCGTGTGGCGCGTGAGGACACCGTGTCGCCCGAGTCAGTTCATCTTCCGTTCACCCAGGTTGCCTACGGTCGCCGTGCCACTGACGCCAAACAGAAGCCTGGGTAAATGGAGCACATAACGCTTCTCCTCGGGATCGTGATCATCACCGCTCTCGTGTTCGACTTCACGAACGGTTTCCACGACACAGCCAACGCGATGGCGACCACCATCTCGACCGGCGCCCTCAAGCCCAAGACGGCGGTGGCCATGTCCGCCGTGCTCAACCTCGTCGGCGCGTTCATGTCCGTGGAGGTCGCCAAGACGATCTCCAAGGGCCTGGTCAACGAGGAGGGCATCCAGCCCGAGGTGATCTTCGCCGCCCTGGTCGGCGCGATCCTCTGGAACCTCGTCACCTGGCTGGTCGGCCTCCCCTCCAGTTCCTCCCACGCTCTGATGGGCGGCCTGATCGGTGCGGCCGTCGCCTCCGCCGGCCTCGGCGCGGTCAACGGCAGCGTCGTCGTCACCAAGGTGCTGATCCCCGCCGTCGCCGCCCCGATCGTGGCCGGTGCGGCCGCGATGCTGGCCGCGAAGGTCACGTACAAGCTGAACGGCAAGGTCGGCGAGAAGACCTCCGCCAAGGGCTACAAGGCCGGCCAGATCGCCTCCGCCGGCCTGGTCTCCCTCGCCCACGGCACCAACGACGCGCAGAAGACGATGGGCATCATCACCCTGGCCCTGGTCGCCGGCGGCGCGCTCGCGCCCGGCTCCAACCCGCCGGTCTGGGTCATCGTCTCCGCCGGCCTGGCCATCGCCATGGGCACCTACCTGGGCGGCTGGCGCATCATCCGCACCATGGGCAGCGGCCTCACCGACCTCCAGCCGCAGCAGGGCTTCGCCGCCCAGACCTCGGCCGCCAGCGTCATCCTGGCCTCCTCGAACCTCGGCTTCTCCCTCTCCACCACGCACGCCTGCTCCGGCGCCGTCATGGGCGCGGGCCTGGGCCGCAAGGGCGGCGTGGTCCGCTGGTCCACCGCCACCCGCATGTTCGTCGCGTGGGGCCTGACCCTGCCGGCCGCCGCCCTCGTCGCCTCCGGCGCCGAGCTGGTCATGCGCACCGGTGACGTCGGCGTCGCCGCCGTCGCGGCCTTCCTGGTCGCCTCCTGCGCCGCCATCTGGGTGATCTCCCGCCGCCAGGTCGTCGACCACACCAACGTCAACGAGGAGGCCGCGGCCTCCTCCACGGGCGAGCAGCCCGGCGTGGTCACCACCGCCATGGCCGCCGTCGCCGTCCCGCCGGTCGCGGGCACCACCGCCGCGGTGACCGACGAGGACCTCAGGGCCACCATCCCGGCCGTGACGGCCACCCCGGCGACCCCCGCGGCCCCGGCCGCAGCGGTCTGACCCCGAGAACGACAGAGGAAACGGCAGTATGAAGATCGACTGGGCAGCACTCGGCTCCGTCTTCGGGGTCAGCCTCTCCGCCACCGTCGCCCTCGTGGCCCTCTTCTCCCTGGGCCTGGTGGGCCTGTCCAAGCACGAGGCCGCCACCGAGCGGGGCGGGGCCGCGACCATGGCCCGCAGCGGCGCCTACGCCTGCTTCGCGCTCTGCGCCGCGGCCGTCGCCTACGGGATCTACCTGATCGTCAGCTGACACCGGCGCACCGCGTACGAAAGCTCCCTCCGGGTCCACCGGAGGGAGCTTTCGCGTGCCCGCGCCCCTTCCCGGCCCTCCGTCCCGCCAGGTCAACGGCAAGTTGACGGGCGTTCGCGGGGCGTGGTGGACTGCCCGAGCCAACACGGCGGCATGGAGAGGAAGTCCGGTGCGAATCCGGCGCGGTCCCGCCACTGTCACCGGGGAGCGCACGCGGCGCGTGCGTCCCGGGAGCCAGGAACTCTCGCCGCCGGACACGTCGAACCAGGGCGCGGACCCTGAGTGAGGACATACCTGCCACCATGCGTGCCGACCGCGTCTTCGCGTACGGCGTCACGGCGGGCCTGATCGGCGACCGGATCCTCGGGGATCCGCGCCGGGGGCACCCCGTGGCCGCCTTCGGACGAGCCGCCGCCGCCGTCGAGGGCGCCCTGTGGCGCGACGACCGCGCCCGGGGCCTCCTGCACACCCTCGTCTGCGCGGGCGGCGCCGCCGCCGTCGGCGCGCTGGGCGCGCGCGCCGTGCGCTCCCGGCCCGCGGCCGCCCGTATCGCCCTGACCGCCGCGGCCACCTGGGCCGTGGTCGGCGGCACCTCGCTCGGCCGGGAGGCCCGCGCCATCGGCGGGGCGCTCGCCGCCGGGGACGCGGAGGTGGCCCGGGAGCGGCTTCCGCACCTGTGCGGGCGGGACCCCCAGGCGCTGGACGAACAGCAGATGGCCCGAGCGGTCGTGGAGTCCGTCGCGGAGAACACCTCCGACGCGGTGGTCGGGGCCCTGGTGTGGGGCGCCGTCGCCGGGGTGCCCGGGCTGCTGGCCTTCCGCGCCGTGAACACCCTGGACGCCATGGTGGGCCACAAGTCGCCCCGCTACCTGCGCTACGGCTGGGCCTCCGCCCGGCTGGACGACGTGGCGGGCTGGCCCGGAGCCCGGCTGACGGCCCTCGCCGCCGTGGCGGCCGGTCCCGACCGGCGGGGAGCCGTACGGGCCTGGCGCGCGGACGCCGCCGCCCATCCCAGCCCCAACGCCGGCCCGGTGGAGGCCTCCTTCGCGGGTGCGCTCGGCGTCCGCCTGGGCGGGACCCTCGCGTACGGCGGCCGGGTCGAGCACCGGGCGGTATTGAACGGCGCCACCGGACGGCCGGTGGAGGTGGCGGACATCGAGCGGGCCGTACGGCTGTCGCGGCGGGTGACCTGGCTGGCGCTGGGGGCGTGCGTGGTGGCCCGGACGCTGGCCGCACGGACAGTGGCGGCACGAGGACGCGGGGGACGCCGCGTGAGGAGGGCGGGGGCATGAGCGGCGCGAAGCGCGGCGGCGGACTGCTGGTCGCGGGTACGACGTCGGACGCGGGCAAGAGCGTGGTCACGGCGGGCATCTGCCGCTGGCTGGCCCGCCAGGGCGTGAAGGTGGCCCCGTTCAAGGCCCAGAACATGTCGCTGAACTCGTTCGTGACGCGGGAGGGCGCCGAGATCGGCCGCGCCCAGGCCATGCAGGCCCAGGCGGCCCGGGTGGAGCCGACCGCGCTGATGAACCCCGTACTGCTCAAGCCGGGCGGCGACCGCAGCAGCCAGGTGGTGCTGCTGGGCAGGCCGGTGGGCGAGATGAGCGCCCGCGGCTACCACGGCGGACGCCAGGAGCAGCTCCTCGGGATCGTCACGGACTGCCTGGAACAGCTGCGGGGCACGTATGACGCCGTGATCTGCGAGGGGGCGGGCAGCCCGGCCGAGATCAACCTGCGCCGGACCGACATCGTGAACATGGGCATCGCGCGGGCCGCGCGGTTCCCCGTGGTCGTGGTCGGCGACATCGACCGGGGCGGCGTCTTCGCCTCCTTCTTCGGGACGACGGCGCTGCTCTCCCCCGAGGACCAGTCGCTGATAGCCGGGTACATGGTCAACAAGTTCCGCGGCGACGTGTCGCTGCTGGAGCCCGGCATGGAGATGCTGCGCGGCCTGACCGGGCGGTCGACGTACGGGGTGCTGCCCTTCCGGCACGGGCTGGGCATCGACGAGGAGGACGGCCTGCGGGTCTCCCTGCGGGGTGCGGTACGGGAGTCCGTGGTCGCCCCGCCGGTCGGCGAGGACGTGCTGCGGGTCGCGGTGTGCGCGGTGCCGCTGATGTCGAACTTCACCGACGTGGACGCGCTGGCGGCGGAGCCGGGCGTGGTCGTGCGGTTCGTGGACCGGGCCGAGGAGCTGGCCGACGCCGACCTGGTCGTCGTACCGGGCACGCGCGGCACGGTGAAGGCCTTGGAGTGGCTGCGCGAGCGCGGGCTCGCGGCCTCGCTGGCGCGGCGGGCCGCCGAGGGGCGTCCGGTGCTGGGCATCTGCGGCGGCTTCCAGGCGCTGGGCGAGCACATCGAGGACGAGGTCGAGTCCAAGGCGGGCTCCGTGGCGGGGCTCGGACTGCTGCCGGTGCGGGTGCGCTTCGCGGCGGACAAGACGCTGGCCCGGCCGACGGGTACCGCCCTCGGCGAGCCGGTGGAGGGGTACGAGATCCACCACGGGGTCGCCGAGGTGCTGGGCGGGGAGCCGTTCCTCGACGGGTGCCGGGTCGGGTCCGTGTGGGGCACCCACTGGCACGGCTCCCTGGAGTCGGACGGCTTCCGCCGGGCGTTCCTGCGGGAGGTCGCCGCGGCTGCCGGGCGCCGCTTCGTGCCGGCCCCGGACACGTCCTTCGCCGCGCTGCGGGAGGAACAGCTGGACGTGCTGGGCGACCTGATCGCCGAACACGCCGACACGGATGCGCTGCTCCGGCTGATCGAGTCCGGCGCCCCGGCGGGCCTCCCGTTCCTCCCCCCGGGCGCGCCGTGAGCACGGCGGCCCTGCGGGGCTGTTCCCCTACCCGCCCTTCCCCCGTTCCCAGGGGCTCCGCCCCTGACCCCGGTCCTCGAACGCCGGACGGGCTGGACGTTCGGCCCCGCCGGCGTTCGAGGCGCGGGGGTCCGGGGGCGGAGCCCCCCGGGGAACGGGCGCACCCCACTCGTCACAGCCCGTGCCCGCGTACCCGTACCCACGAAGGAGGGGCAACCGTATGAGCACGCCCTACCCGTTCACGGCCGTGGTCGGCCAGACCGACCTGCGCCTCGCGCTCCTGCTCAACGCCGTGAGCCCGGCGGTCGGCGGCGTGCTCGTGCGCGGGGAGAAGGGGACCGCCAAGTCCACCGCCGTGCGCGCGCTGTCCGCGCTGCTGCCGCAGGTGGACGTCGTCCCCGGCTGCCGTTTCTCGTGCGCGCCGGCCGCGCCCGATCCGGCGTGCCCCGACGGTCCCCACGAGCCCGGGTCCACCGCCGCCCGCCCCGCCCGCATGGTCGAGCTGCCCGTCGGCGCCTCCGAGGACCGGCTCGTCGGCGCCCTCGACATCGAGCGGGCCCTCGCGGAGGGCGTGAAGGCCTTCGAGCCGGGGCTGCTCGCCGACGCGCACCGGGGCATCCTGTACGTCGACGAGGTCAACCTGCTCCACGACCACCTCATCGACCTGCTCCTGGACGCCGCCGCCATGGGCGCCTCCTACGTGGAGCGCGAGGGCGTCTCCGTACGGCACGCCGCCCGCTTCCTGCTCGTCGGCACGATGAACCCGGAGGAGGGCGAGCTGCGCCCGCAGCTCCTGGACCGGTTCGGGCTGACCGTCGAGGTCGCGGCCTCCCGGGAGCCCGAGCAGCGGGTCGAGGTGGTGCGCCGCCGGCTCGCGTACGAGGACGATCCCGCCGGCTTCGCCGCCCGCTGGGCCGGGGACGAGCACGAGGTGCGCGCCCGGGTCGTGGCCGCCCGGGCGCTGCTCCCCCAGGTCCGGCTCGGGGACACCGCGCTGCTCCAGATCGCCGCCACCTGCGCCGGGTTCGAGGTCGACGGCATGCGCGCCGACATCGTGATGGCCCGTACCGCGACGGCGCTGGCGGCCTGGGCCGGGCGGACCTCCGTGCGCAAGGAGGACGTCCGGCAGGCCGCCCTGCTGGCCCTCCCCCACCGGCGCCGGCGCAACCCGTTCGACGCGCCCGGGCTGGACGAGGACAAGCTGGACGAGATCCTGGACCGGTTCCCCGACGAGGAGCCGGAGCCCGAGCCGGACCCGGAGCCCGAAGGCCCGGACGACGGCGGCGGCCCGGACGGCGGCCCCGACGGCGGGCCGGACGGGGACGGCGGCGGGGTGCCCCCGCAGGGCGGGCCCGAGACCGGCCACGCCCCCGACGCGCCCGAGGAGACGGCCGCCCCGGAAGCCGAGGCCCCCGAGCCGCAGCCCTCCGCCCCGCAGGCCGGCTCCGGCGGCGGGGCCGAGCAGGCCGCCGTACGGGCCGCCGAGCCGTTCCGCACCAAGATGCTCAGCGTGCCCGGCCTCGGCGAGGGCGCGGCCGGGCGGCGCTCGCGCGCCCGTACCGCGCACGGCCGCACCACCGGCGCCCAGCGTCCCCGCGGCCAGCTGACGAAGCTGCACCTGGCGGCCACCGTGCACGCCGCCGCCCCGCACCAGAAGGCGCGCGGACGCGCCGGGCGCGGCCTCGTCGTGCGCAAGGACGACCTGCGCCAGGCCACCCGGGAGGGCCGCGAGGGCAATCTCGTGCTCTTCGTCGTGGACGCCTCCGGCTCGATGGCCGCCCGGCAGCGCATGGGCGCGGTCAAGGGCGCGGTGCTCTCGCTGCTGCTGGACGCCTACCAGCGCCGGGACAAGGTCGGACTGATCACCTTCCGCGGCGCCGGCGCCGAACTCGCGCTGCCGCCCACCTCGTCGGTGGACGCGGCCGCCGCCCGGCTGGAGCGGCTGCCCACCGGTGGCCGCACCCCGCTGGCGTCGGGGCTGCTCAAGGCCCACGAGGTCCTGCGCATCGAGCGGTTGCGGGACCCCTCGCGCCGGCCGCTGCTGGTGGTCGTCACCGACGGGCGGGCCACCTCGGCGGGGGCCGTCGGCGGCGACCCGCGCGAACTGGCGGGGCGCAGCGCCCGGCTGCTGGCCGCTGACGGGACCGCCTCGGTGGTCGTGGACTGCGAGTCCGGGCCGGTCCGGCTGGGGCTGGCGGGGGCGCTGGCCGCCGATCTGGGCGGGCCCGCCGTGACCCTCGACGGGCTGCGGGCCGACTCACTGGCCGGGCTCGTGAAGAACGTACGCAGCGCAGTGACCGACACTGCGCTGTCCAACAGCGCCACCAGGAGGGCCGCGTAATGCCGCAGGGACAGCCGACCGTCGTACCGGACGACGGACTCACGACGCGTCAGCGCCGCAACCGTCCGCTCGTCTTCGTCCACACCGGCCCGGGCAAGGGCAAGTCGACGGCCGCCTTCGGGCTGGCGCTGCGCGCCTGGAACCAGGGCTGGCCGATCGGGGTGTTCCAGTTCGTGAAGTCGGCCAAGTGGAAGGTCGGCGAGGAGAACGCGCTCAAGGTGCTGGGCGCCTCCGGCGAGGGCGGCCCGGTCGTCTGGCACAAGATGGGCGAGGGCTGGTCCTGGGTCCAGCGGGACGCGCAGCTCGACAACGAGCAGGCGGCCAAGGAGGGCTGGGAGCAGGTCAAGCGCGATCTGGCGGCCGAGACGCACCGGCTGTACGTGCTCGACGAGTTCGCGTACCCGCTGCACTGGGGCTGGATCGACGTGGACGAGGTGATCGAGGTGCTGCGGGACCGCCCCGGTACCCAGCACGTGGTCATCACCGGCCGCAACGCCCCGCAGAAGCTCGTGGAGTTCGCGGACCTCGTCACCGAGATGACCAAGGTCAAGCACCCCATGGACGCCGGCCAGAAGGGCCAGAAGGGCATCGAGTGGTGACGTCCGTGAACGTGCCCCGGCTGGTCATCGCCGCGCCGTCCTCCGGCAGCGGCAAGACCACCGTGGCGACGGGCCTGATGGCGGCCTTCGCGGAGCGCGGCCTCGCCGTGTCCCCGCACAAGGCCGGGCCCGACTACATCGACCCCGGGTACCACGCGCTGGCCACGGGCCGGCCGGGCCGCAACCTGGACGCCTTCATGTGCGGGCCGGAGCTGGTCGGCCCGCTGTTCGCGCACGGCTCCGCCGGGTGCGACCTCGCGGTGGTCGAGGGCGTGATGGGGCTCTACGACGGGGCCGCCGGGCGCGGTGAGCTGGCGTCGACGGCGCAGGTGGCGAAGCTGCTGCGGGCGCCGGTGGTGCTGGTGGTGGACGCCTCCTCGCAGTCGCGGTCGGTGGCGGCGCTGGTGCACGGCTTCGCCTCGTTCGACCCGCAGGTGCGGCTCGGCGGGGTGATCCTCAACAAGGTGGGCTCCGACCGGCACGAGGTGATGCTGCGCGAGGCGCTGGAGGAGGCCGGGATGCCGGTCCTCGGTGTGATGCGGCGGGCCCCGCAGGTGGCGACGCCGTCCCGGCACCTGGGGCTGGTTCCGGTGGCCGAGCGGCGGGCCGACGCCCTCGCGGCGGTGGCGGCGCTGGCCGGGCAGGTGCGGGCGGGCTGCGACCTGGACGCGCTGATGGCCCTGGCGCGGACGGCTCCGGCGCTGGACTGCGCGCCGTGGTCGCCGGCGCCCGCGGAGCCGGCCGTCCCGGGGGGCCGGCGTCCGGTGGTCGCCGTCGCCGGCGGGGCCGCGTTCACGTTCTCGTACGCCGAGCACGCGGAGCTGCTGACGGCCGCCGGAGCCGAGGTGGTCACCTTCGACCCGCTCCGGGACGAGGCCCTCCCCGAGGGGACCGCCGGACTGGTGATAGGCGGCGGGTTCCCCGAGGTGTACGCCCCCGAGCTGTCGGCGAACGAGCCGCTGCGGGCGGCCGTCGCGGACTTCGCCGCCGCCGGCGGGCCGGTCGCCGCCGAGTGCGCCGGGCTGCTGTACCTGGCCCGGTCCCTCGACGGGAAGCCCATGTGCGGGGTGCTCGACGCCGACGCGCGGATGTCGGAGCGGCTCACGCTCGGCTACCGGGAGGCGGTGGCGGTCTCCGACAGCGCCCTGGCCGTCGCCGGGACGCGGATGCGGGGGCACGAGTTCCACCGGACGGTGACCGAGCCCGGCGCCGGGGACGCGCCGGCGTGGGGGTTCGTCCATCCCGAACGCCGCGTCGAGGGCTTCGTACGGCAGGGCGTGCACGCCAGCTACCTGCACACCCACTGGGCGGCGGAGCCCTCGGTCGCCCGGCGCTTCACGCGGGCGGCGGCAGCGTACCGGTGACCCGCTCCCCCGGCCCGGGGTCAGTCCGCGAGGCCGACCACCAGCCAGATCCCGGCCACCCCGCCCACCGTGCACATCAGCGTGGACAGGGCGGGGTGCCTGTGGTGCGCCTCGGGAAGGATCTCGGCGGCCGCCAGGTAGAGCAGGGCGCCGCCGAAGAATCCGAGGTACGCCCCGAGCGGTTCCTCCGGAAGGGTGAACAGCAGGGTGGACGCGGCGCCCACGACCGGCGCCACGGCGTCCGCGAAGAGCATCATCAGGGCCCTGCGGCGGGCGTTCCCGTACAGGCGGGTGAGCGTGTACGTGTTGAACCCGTCGGCGAAGTCGTGGGTGACGACCGCCAGGGCGACGGCCGCGCCCATGCCGCCGCCGACCTGGAAGGCCGCGCCGAGCGCCACCCCGTCGGCCACGCTGTGGCCGACCATCGCGGCGGCCGCCGTGAGCCCGACCTGGGGGACGCGGCCGCCGCCGGGGCCGTGGCCGTGGCCGTGGCCGTGGCCGTCCGGGGTGGTCGCCGCGCCGTTGTTCGCCGCGCCGTGCGCGGCCTGGCGCACGGCGAGCAGGCGTTCCACCACGTGGGCGACCAGGAAGCCGCCCACGAAGAGCAGCAGGGCCAGCGGGACGCCGAACACCTCGCCGCCGGCCGCGTGCATCGCCTCCGGCAGCAGGTCGAGGCCGACCACGCCGAGCATCAGCCCGCCGGCCAGGCCGAGCACCAGGTGGCGGCGGTCGGTGACGCGTTGCGCCGTCCAGCCGCCCGCCAGCGTCATCAGGAACGCGCCCAGAGCCACGATCACCGCCATGTGCCCCTGGATACCGACTGGCGGCCCGGTGCGCACTTCCGCGCGCGGGCGGCGGACGACACGGTGTTGACGACGGACCGAGGAAAGAAGGGGGACTGATCCCGGTGGGTGAGTACGTGACGCGGCTGGTGGTCGGGGTCGGCGGGCGGGCGGGGGTCTCCGTCGCGGAGGTCTGCGCGCTGGTCGAGGAGACGCTGCGGGGGGCCGGGCTGGCCACGGGGGCGGTGACGGCGCTGGCCACGGTGGAGGCGAAGGTGCGGGAGCCGGGGATCGCGGGGGCGGCGGAACGTTTCGGCGTGCCGCTGGTCGGCTATCCCGCCGAGGAGCTCGCGCGGATCGCGGTCCCGCACCCCTCCTCCGCAGTGTGGGACGCCTCCGGGACGGCCTCGGTGGCGGAGGCCGCGGCGCTGGCGGGCGGCGGAGAGCTCCTCGTGCCGAAGCGCCGGTCGGTGGCGGCGACGTGCGCGGTGGCCACCGCCGAGGAGCACGACCTGCGCCACCACGGGGACGCGGAGGTGGCGGACGCGGGCGGCGCGCTGGTGGACCTCGCGGTGAACGTCCGCTCGGACACGCCGCCCCAGTGGCTCAAGGAGCGGATCGCGTCCTGCCTCGGAGACCTCGCCGCGTACCCGGACGGGCGGGCGGCGCGGGCGGCGGTGGCGGCGCGGCACGGGGTACCGGCCGAACGGGTGCTGCTGACGGCGGGGGCGGCCGAGGCGTTCGTCCTGATCGCGCGGGCCCTGGGCGCCGTACGGCCGGTCGTGGTGCACCCGCAGTTCACGGAGCCGGAGGCAGCGCTGCGGGACGCGGGGCACCGGGTGGAGCGGGTGGTCCTGCGGCCCGAGGACGGCTTCCGGCTGGACCCGGCGGCGGTGCCGGAGGAAGCCGACCTGGTGGTCGTCGGCAACCCGACCAACCCGACGTCCGTCCTGCACCCGGCGCGGGCGCTGGCCGCGCTGGCCCGGCCGGGGCGGATCCTGGTGGTGGACGAGGCGTTCATGGACGCGGTCCCGGGCGAACGGGAAGCGCTGGCCGGGCGGATGGACGTGCCGGGGCTGGTGGTGCTGCGGAGCCTGACGAAGACCTGGGGGCTGGCGGGGCTGCGGATCGGGTACGTCCTGGCGGAGCCGGAGGTCATCGCGAAGCTGGCCGCCGTGCAGCCGCTGTGGCCGGTGTCGACGCCGGCGCTGGTCGCGGCGCAGGCGTGCGTGTCGCCGCGGGCGCTGGCCGAGGCGGAGGCCGCGGCGCGGCAGATCGCGGTGGACCGGGAGCACCTGCTGGCGGGGCTGGCGGAGTTCGAGGAGGTGACGGTGTCGGGGGTGGCCGAGGGCCCGTTCGTCCTGATCCGGATCCCCGGCGCGGCGGAGGTCCGCACCCGGCTGCGCGCGCTGGGCTTCGCGGTCCGGCGGGGCGACACCTTCCCGGGGCTGGACGCGACCTGGCTCCGCCTGGCGGTCCGCGACCGCGCGACGACGGGAAGCCTGCTCCAGGCACTGGACCACGCCCTCGCGCTGGCCGCGCGGTAGGGGTCCCGCCGCTGCCCGGCGAGGCGGCCGCCGGCGTCCCGGCGGGGCGGGGCCGGAGGCGGGGTGGCTGCGCGTCGGCCGGGGGCGGCGGCGCCTACGATGGCGGGAACTGCGACGAGGGGGCGGCACATGAAGGCGGCGACGCGAATAGGCCTCGGCCTGGCGGGACTGGCGGTGGTCGGCGGAGCCGTGTACGCCGCGCCCCGGTTCCTGGAGCACGGCGCCGACACCGCCGAGCAGCGGCTCGGGGCCCGGCCCGGCACCAGCAAGGCGGCTCCGGCCGGGACGCCGTTCACGCTGGTGGCGACGGGCGACATCATCCCGTACCCCTCGATCATCCAGCGTTCGCAGGACGACGCCGGCAAGCCCGGCGAGTACGACTTCCGGAAGATACTGGCGGGCGTCAAGCCCCTCGTGGCCGCCGCCGACCTGGCGATATGCCACCACGAGATACCGTACGGAAGGCCCGGCGGCCCCTACACCGGCTACCCCGCCTTCAAGGCGCCGCACCAGCTGGCCGACGCCCTCAAGGACGCCGGGTACGACAGCTGTTCCACCGCCTCGAACCACACCCTCGACGACGGCTACGACGGCCTCACCCGCACCCTCGACCACCTCGACCGCGTCGGCCTGCGGCACGTCGGCTCGGCGCGCAGCGCCGAGGAGGCCAAGGCGCCTGCGCTGCTCTCGGCCGGCGGCGCGAAGGTCGCCCAGCTGGACTACACGTACGGGACGAACGGCATACCGCTCCCGGCCGGCAAGCCCTGGGCCGTGAACTTGATCGACCAGGGCCGGATCATCGCCGACGCCCGCGCGGCGCGGGCGGCCGGCGCGAACGTCGTCGTCCTCAGCATCCACTGGGGTACCGAGTGGCAGACGGCGCCCGACCAGCAGCAGCGCGATCTGGCACAGGCGCTGACGGCCTCTCGCGGGGCCGACGGCCTGCCCGACATCGATCTGGTCCTCGGTACGCACAACCACGTGCCGCAGCCCTACGAGAAGATCAACGGTACCTGGGTGGTGTTCGGCATGGGCGACCAGGTCGCCAGCTTCTACGAGCCCGAGAAGGCCCGGGGCAACATGTCCTCGATCCCCCGCTTCACCTTCGCCCCGGCGGCGGCGTACAGCGGCCGCTGGGAGGTGGTCAAGGCCGAGTACCTGACGCAGTACTCGGACATGGGCCCGCCGTTCCGGGTCGTCTGCGCCTCCTGCGCGGCGGACCGCCCCGAGTACGCCCGGGTCGACAAGGAGGTCACCGCGGCCGTCACCTCGCGCGGTGCCGTCGGCCAGGGGCTGGAGCACGCCTCCCGCTGAGCGTCAGCGGGTCCTGCCGCGCCGGGTCACGACGAGTGCGCCGGCGCCGATGCCGAGCAGGAGCAGGGCGCCGCCGGCGACGTAGGGGGTCACCGAACCGGCTCCGGTCTCGGCGAGGTTGGCCTGCGTCGTGCTCCGCGTCGCGGTCTGCGGCTTGACGTCGGGCGTGGTCGCCGGCCGGGGGCCGGGCGCGGCCCGGCCGGGTGCCTCGCAGTGCGCTTCGGCGAGCACGACCTCGCCGTCGACCTGGGCGACGTTCAGGTTGAGCGGGTTGACCGTCACCTTCAGGCGCAGGGCGGCCGCCGCGGCGGTGGTGGAGGTGGTCTGCGTACCGGAGAGCTCCAGGGAGACCTGGCCGACGCCGGGGACCTCGACCTGGGTGGGGCCGCCGGCGGTCAGGGTGACCTTCTTGCCGAGGGCGGTGACCGTCCCGAGGACGTTCGCGGAGGCGACCGGCTTCTTGCCCGCCTCGCAGACGGCCTTGGAGGTGACCTTCTCCACCTCGACGAGGGAGAGCGCGGGCAGCCCGGGGACGTGCACGCGGGCGTGGGCGAGGTTCGACTCGGCCTGGGCGCGGTCCTTGTCGGCGGTGGCCTTGGCGGTGGCGACGTCCGCCCGCAGGACGCTGACCGGCCGGCCCTGTTCGGCGCCGTCGAGGGTGACGGTGAGGGCCGTCTTCTCGGCGGTGGCGGGGGCGGTGACCTCGTTGAGGCTGGCCTTCAGCGGCACGTGCACGGCCTTGTTGAGCAGGCCCACGTCCAGCCCGGCCCGCAGGACGACGGCGCCGGACGTTCCCTCCTTGCCGGCCGCGCCGTCCGCGGCGAGGGCGGGCGGTGCGGCGAGCAGGGCCACCGCCCCCGTGGCGAGCAGGACGGCCGCGGGCATGCGGAAGGTGTTGCTGTTCAAGATGGTGGAACCCCCGGGGAGATGGGTGCCGCCGCGGCGCCAATGGGGGACATCGCGCACGCCGACGGCTTCGACGTTCGAAATCCTTACGCACGGAGAGTGAACGGTCAGCAGCCTGACGTGAGTTCACCCCAAAGGGTGGTTTCCACGCATGTATTCGATTTTCCGCGCCCCATCGACACCGTCCGGCACACGCGTCAGGCCCGGACCACGCCGTTCACGATCACCCGCTCCGGCTGGGCCAGGGCCCGTACGTCGGCCCGCGGGTCGGCGGCGTAGACCACGAGGTCGGCCGGGGCGCCCTCGGTCAGACCCGGCCTGCCGAGCCATTCCCGTGCCGCCCAGGCGGTCGCCGAAAGGGCGTCCAGCGGCGGGATCCCGGCCTTCACCAGTTCCGCGACCTCCGCGGCGACCAGGCCGTGCGGCAGGGAACCCCCCGCGTCCGTGCCGACGTACACCGCGATGCCCGCGTCCCAGGCGGCCCGGACGGTGTCGTACCGGCGCTCGTGCAGCCGCCGCATGTGCGCGGACCAGCGGGGGAACTTGGCCTCGCCGCCCGCGGCGAGCTTCGGGAACGTCCCGATGTTCACCAGGGTCGGCACGATCGCCACCCCGCGCTCCGCGAACAGCGGGATGGTGTCCTCGGTGAGCCCCGTGGCGTGCTCGATGCAGTCGATGCCCGCCTCGACCAGGTCCCGCAGCGAGTCCTCCGCGAAGCAGTGCGCGGTGACCCGGGCCCCCAGCCGGTGCGCCTCGGCGATGGCGGCCGCGACCTCGGCGCGCGGCCAGCAGGCCGTCAGGTCGCCGGCGTCGCGGTCGATCCAGTCCCCCACCAGCTTCACCCAGCCGTCGCCGCGCCGGGCCTCCCGGCCCACGTACTCCACCAGCCGGTCCGGCTCGATCTCGTGGGCGTAGTTGCGGATGTAGCGGCGGGTGCGGGCGATGTGCCGGCCCGCCCGGATGATCTTGGGCAGGTCCTCGCGGCCGTCGATCCAGCGGGTGTCGGAGGGCGACCCGGCGTCCCGGATGAGGAGGGTGCCGGCGTCCCGGTCGGTGAGGGCCTGCCGTTCGGCGGTCGGGGCGTCGACCGGGCCGTGGGCGTCGAGGCCCACGTGGCAGTGCGCGTCGACCAGCCCGGGCAGCACCCAGCCGGTGACGGTGGTGACCTCGCGGGCGGCGGTCGGCCGCTCGTAGGAGATCCGCCCGCCGACGACCCACAGCTCGTCGCGGACCTCGTGGGGCCCGACGAGCACGCGTCCCTTCACATGGAGCACACCGTTGTGATCACTCATGGCGGCACTGTACGTGCGTGCTGGGTACGCTCGACCGGATACCCCCGACGAAGAGAGCACCGCCGTGACCCACCCCCTGCTGGACCTCCCGCCGCTGACCGCCGAGCGGTTCGCCTCCATCGAGGAGGGGGTCGCGCGGCTGCTGGACACCCGGCACGACGTGGTGATCACCCAGGGCGAGGCGCTGCTCCCGCTGGAGGGGTGCATCCGCTCGGGGGCGCGGCCGGGGTCGACGGCGCTGAACGTCGTCACGGGGCCGTACGGGACCACCTTCGGCAACTGGCTGCGCGACGCCGGGGCACGCGTGGTGGACCTGGCCGTGCCCTTCGACACGGCCGTCACCGGCGAGCAGGTCGCCGAGGCCCTGGCCGCGCACCCGGAGATCGACTTCGTCTCCCTGGTGCACGCCGAGGCGGCGACCGGCAACACCAACCCGGTCGCGGAGATCGGTGCGGCCGTACGGGCCCACGGGGCGCTGTTCATGCTGGACGCGGTGGCCTCGGTGGGCGCCGAGCCGCTGCTGCCGGACGCGTGGGGCGTGGACCTGTGCGTGATCGGCGCCCAGAAGGCGATGGGGGGCCCGGCGGGCGTCTCGGCGGTGTCGGTGAGCGAGCGGGCCTGGGAGCGGTTCGCGGCCAACCCGGCGGCGCCGCGCCGTTCGTACCTCTCGCTGCTCGACTGGAAGGAGCGCTGGATCGACGGCGGCCGCAAGGCGCTGCTCCACGCGCCCGCGCAGCTGGAGATGCTGGCCCTGGAGGCCTGCCTGGACCGGATCGCGGCCGAGGGGTTGGCGGGCGTGCTGGAGCGGCACGCCGCGGCCGCCCGGACCGTCCGGGCGGGTGCGGAGGTGCTCGGGGTCGCACCGTGGGTGGGGAACCCGGCGGAGGCCGCCCCGGTGGCGACCACGCTGCGGGTCGCGGACGCCTCGCTGGTGGTGGCGAAGGCCCTGGCGGCGGACCCGTCGGCGCCGCTCGCGGCGGGTGGCGGGACGCTGGCCCGGGAGATGGTCCGCGTCAACCACTACGGCCCGGCGGCATCGCCGGAGGCGGTCGGGGCGGCCCTGGGGGCGCTGGCCCGCGCCCTGGACGCCGATCCGGCGCCGGCGCTGGCGGCGGCCTCGGCGGCCTGGGCGTAACCTCCGGAGCCGGCTGCGGTCAGCCGGACAGCACGTCCAGCAGCCGGTCGACGTCCGCCTCGGTGTTGTAGAGGTGGAAGGAGGCCCGCAGGGTTCCCCCGCGGGCGGAGGTGTGGATCCCGGCGGCCTGCAGGGCGGCCTGCCGGTGCTCCAGGCCCGCCACCGAGACGATGGCGGCGTCGCCGGGGACGGGCTCGTGGCCGAGGCCCGCGAGTCCGGCCCGGTAGCGGCGGGCGAGGGCGGTGTCGTGGGCGTGGACGGCCTCGACGCCGATGCGTTCCAGCAGGGCCAGCGAGGGTTGCGCGGCGTAGTACGGGAGGAACGCCGCGGACTCGTCGAAGCGGCGCGCGTCGGCCGCGAGTTGCCGCATCGGGCCGTAGCAGGCATCCCACTTGGACTCGGCCGCCACCCATCCCGCGTGCAGCGGCGTCAGGCCGGGCTGGGCGTCCTCGGAGACGGTCAGGTACGAGGCGCCGCGGCCGCCGAGCAGCCACTTGTAGCCGCCGGTGACGGTGTACTCGTACGGCGAGGCGTCGAACGGCAGCCACCCGGCGGCCTGGGTGGCGTCCACGAGCATCCGCGCCCCGTGGGCGTCCGCCGCCGCGCGGACGGCGGCGAGGTCGGCCGTGCGGCCGTCGGCGGACTGTACGGCGCTCAGCGAGACCAGGCGGGTGCCGGGGCGGACGGCTTCGGCGAGGGATTCCAGCGGGGCGAAGCGGACCTTGAGGTCGCCGCGCAGCACGAAGGGGTTCATGACGGAGGCGAAGTCCCGCTCGGGAACGAGGACTTCGGCTCCGGCGGGCAGGGAGGCCGCGATCAGGCCGACGTGGGTGGCGACGGACGAGCCGACGGCCACGCGCTGCGGGTCCACCGCCACGAGCCGGGCGAAGGCGGCCCGCACCCGCTCGACGACGTCGAAGTCACCGGAGCCGCCGGGCAGTCCGGCTCCGGCCGCTTCGGCCAGGTCCCGTACCGCGGCGACGGCGGACCGCGGGAGCACGCCGGCGGCAGCGGTGTCGAGGTAGGTGGTGGAGTGCGCGAACTCGGCGGCGGACAGGCGGGACACGGCGGAGAGCGGAAGATCCATGCCGTCCACTCTGCGCCGCCGCCACCTCAAAGTCCATTGCCGAGTTTTGCGTACGAACCCAAAGGGGTGCTTATACCTGGGGGACCGTGCACGCCCCGTCGGGCTCGCAGGCCTCGGCGGTGGGCGTCTCCACGGTCTCGCGCCCGGCCCAGGCCTGCTCCAGCGCACGGGTGAACACCTCGGCGGGCTGGCCGCCGGAGATGCCGTAGCGCCGGTCGAGGACGAAGAACGGCACGGCGTTCGCACCCAGTTCGGCCGCCTCGCGCTCGTCCGCCCGCACCCGGTCCGCGTAGGCGGAGTCGTCGGCGAGGACCGTACGGGCCTCCGTCTCGTCCAGCCCGGCCTCGACGGCCAGGGCGACCAGCACCTCGGGGTCGAAGACGGACCGCTCCTCGGCGAAGTGGGCGCGGAAGGCGAGGTCGAGGAGCTCCTCCTGCCGTCCGCGGGCGGCGGCCAGGTGCAGCAGGCGGTGGATGTCGAAGGTGTTGCCGTGGTCGCGGCCCTCGGTCAGGTACGCCAGCCCCTCGGCGCGGGCGCTGGCGGCGACGTGCTCCTCCATGCCGCGCGCCTCCTCGAGGGTGCGGCCGTACTTGCGGGCGAGCATCTCCAGAACCGGGGCGGTGACCCCCTTGGCGCCGTTCGGATCGAGCTCGAAGGACCGGAAGACGACCTCCACCTCGTCGCGGTGGGCGAACCCGGCCAGCCCCTTCGCGAACCGGGCCTTGCCGATGTAGCACCAGGGGCAGGCGATGTCGCTCCAGATCTCGACGCGCATGTTCCTTCTTCTCTCCGGGGACGGCTGAGGGACGACTAAGCGGTTTGCGGTTCAACCACCTGGTGTCCCGTCTCATTCCCCGGACGCCGCACCGACCTCCAGCCAGAGCGTGCGGTGGGAGCCGGCGGGGGCGGCGGAATCCGGGCGCCAGCCGTGGGAGGCGTAGAAGGCCTGGGCCCGCAGGTTGTGTGCGTAGACCTCCAGGCGGACCCGTTCGATCCCGGCGCGCCGCCAGGCGGCGAGGCAGGCGGCGTGCAGGGCGGCTCCGGTGCCCCGGCGCCAGTGGCCGGGGTCGACGTGGAGCTGGGTGAGGGTGGTCACGCCGTCGGCGGTGAGGAAGGCCGCGACTCCGGTGACCTCGCCGTCCCGCTCCGCGCACAACACCTGCCCCTGCCACGCCGGGCGGGCCACGGCCCGGGCCCAGCCCTCGCGGGTACGCGCCTGCTCGGTCTCACCCGCGTAGGCCTCCTCGGGGACGCGGCCCCGGTAGTAGGTGGCCCGGGCCCGGGTGTGCAGGGCGGCGATGGCGTCGAGGTCGGCGGCGTGCGCGGTCCGGATCACGGGAAGGGGAACGCGCCGGGAACCGTGTCGGTTCCCGGCGCGTCGGCCCCGTGCGTGCGGCGGCTACTTCTTCAGCCACGCCGCCATCATCTTCTGGGCGATCGGCGCGGCCAGCTTGCCGCCGCCGATCTCGGAGCGGTCGGTGTCCGAGTTCTCGATCATCACCGCCACCGCGATCTGCTTGCCGCCCGCCTTGCCGTACGAGGTGAACCAGGCCAGCGGCGGGATGTTGTTGTTGACGCCGCGCTGGGCGGTGCCCGTCTTGCCGCCCACCTCGGCGCCCGCCACCTGCGCGGGCTTGCCGCCGCCCTCGGTGGCCACCGTGCGCATGGCGTCCTGGAGCATCGAGGCGGTCTTCGGGCTCATCACCTGCTCGGTCTTCGGGTCCTTGAAGTCCTCCAGGACGTTGCCGTCGCCGTCGGTCACCTCCGAGACCATGTGCGGGGCGACGAGCTTGCCGCCGTTCTCGATCGCGGCGGTCACCATGGCCATCTGGAGCGGGGTGGCCTGAACGTCGAACTGGCCGATGCCCGTCTGCGCGACCTGGTCGACGGACAGCTTCTTCGTCGGGTACTTGCTCGGCGGGTTGGTGCGCACCGGGGTGTCGATCTGCGTGTTGAAGCCCAGCTTCTCCGCCATCGCCCGCATCTTCTCCTGGCCGAGCTTGGAGGCCAGCTCCGCGAAGACGTTGTTGCAGGACAGCCTGAGGGCGGTGCGGGCCGACACGTTGTTGCAGGCCTGGTCGCCGGCCTCGCTGGGCAGCTTCGTGCGGGTGCCGGGGATGGTGTAGGCGCCCGGGACGCCGGTCGGCGTGTCGATGCCCGTCACCAGGCCGTTCTCGATCGCCGCGGCGAGGGTGACCAGCTTGAAGGTGGAGCCGGGTGCCTGCGGCTTGCGCAGCGCCACGTTCTCCATGGCCTTGCCCTTGTCGGCGGACAACTGCTCCCAGGCCGCCGAGTCGTTGGCGCCCGTGATCCGGCCGGGGTCGTAGGAGGGGTTGTTGACCACCGCGAGGATCTGCCCGTTCGCCGGGTCGATGGCGACGGCCGCACCCTGTTTGCCGTCGAGGGCGTCGTAGGCCGCCTTCTGGACGTTCTTGTCGAGGGTGGTCAGGACGTTGCCCGGGTCGGCCCGCTTGTTGGTGAGCATGTCCATCACCGTCTTCAGCCGGGTGTCCGAGCCGTTCAGGACGTTCTTGTAGACGCCCTCCAGCATCGTCGTGCCGTAGGCCTGGGAGCTGTAGCCGGTGATCGGCGCGTACAGCGGGCCGTCCACGTACGTCCGCTTGTACCCGAAGTCCTTGCCGCCGGTCTTCGCCGAGCCGGTGATGGCCTCACCGCCCACGATGATGTTCCCCAGCGGGTTCTCGTACTGCCCGATGAGGTTGCGGCGGTTGTTCTTGTCGTCTGCGAGGGCCTGGCCTTGGTACGCCTGCACCCAGGTGACCCGCACCAAAAGGGCCAGCACCAGAAGCAGACAGAAGACCGACGCACGCCTGATCGTCTTGTTCATCCCCCGGAAGGACGTACCAGCAGCCGTGCGCGTTCCGCTCTGCCCGGATTGTGACCGCCTTCTCAGGCTTTCTTCATGATGAAGCCCCCTTCGTAGGCGGCGATGACGGCCTGGGTGCGGTCGCGGGAGTCGGTCTTGGCGAGGACCGCGGCCACGTGCGTCTTGACCGTCTGCGGGCCGACGCCGAGGTGCTCGCTCATCTCGTGGTTGGACAGTCCGGTGGCCATCAGGCGCAGGACGTCGGCCTCCCGGTCCGTCAGACGCGCCGCCCAGGCGGGGGCGGGCGGGGCGGCCGCGGTGTGGGCGGCGGCCAGGGAGCGGACGGCGGCTGGGAAGAGCAGCGAGTCCCCGCGGGCGACGAGGCGGACCGCGCTGATGAGCTCGTCGGGGTCCGCCCGCTTGAGGAGGAACCCGCTGGCGCCGGCGCGCAGCGCGTCGTAGACGTAGGCGTCGTTCTCGAAGGTGGTGACGACCACGATCCGGGGCGGGTCGGGCATGGTCCGCAGGATCTGCCCGGTCGCGCGGATGCCGTCGATCTCCGGCATGCGGACGTCCATCAGCACCACGTCGGGGGCCAGGGAGCGGACCAGCGGGACGGCTTCGGCGCCGGTCGCCGCCTCGCCGACGACCTCCATGTCGGGCTCCGCGTCGAGGATGACGCGCAGGGCGGTGCGGACCATCCGCTCGTCGTCGGCGATGACGATCCGCAGCGGGGGCCGGCTCATCGCCCGGCTCCGGGGAACGCGGCGCCGGGGAACGGGCCGGGGGCGGCGCTGGGGAAGGGGCCGGGGGCGGCGCCGAGCGGCAGGACCGCGCGCAGGCGCCAGCGGCTCCCGTGCGGGCCGGCGTCTATCCGCCCGCCGAGCAGGGCGGCCCGCTCGGCGGCGCCGCGCAGGCCGCGGCCTCCGGTGCGCCGCGGCTGCCCGCCCTCACGGCCGGGCGGGTGCTGGGCCGGCGGGTTGGTCATGGTGATCTCCAGTTCACGGTGGCCGTCGGGTGTGTGGACGCGGATCAGCAGGTCGACGGGGCCCAGGCCGTGGCGCAGGGCGTTGCTCAGGCCCTCCTGCACGATCCGGTAGGCCTCGCGGGAGGCGATCGCCGGGAGCTGGCCCCAGTGCCCCACCGGGCCCGGGTCCTGCCGGCAGGTGATGGCCGTGCCGCCGGCCCGGGTGCGGGACAGCAGCCCGTCGAGGTCGGCGGCCAGGGTCGGGGCGGGCGCGGCGTCGGCCCGGGCCGGGTCCCCGTCCCGCAGCAGGCCGAGCACCGCGTCCAGCTCGCCCACGGTGCGCCGGGTGGTGTCCTCGATCGCGGCCAGCGCCTCCCGTACGAATTCCGGATCGCGGTCGAGCACCCGCCGGGCCGCCCCCGCCTGGAGGGTGACGGCGCTCAGGGCGTGACCCACCGCGTCGTGCAGCTCCCGGGCCAGCCGGTTGCGCACGGCGAGGTCGGCGGCCCGCTCCTCGGCGGCGGCCAGCCGGTCCGCCGCGGTCGGCCCGAGGAGTCCGGGGGCCAGCCGGGCCAGCAGCGCCCCCGCCGCGGCGGAGCAGAGGACGACCAGGCCCAGCAGCCCCGCCCCGAGCAGGGGGGCGACCCAGGGGGCTGCCGCGCTGCCGAACCAGCCCGTCGCGACGGGCCGCGCCCGCAGCGCGGCGGAGAACGGCAGCAGGATCAGCACCACCGCCATGGGCGTCGCCGCGAGGGTCATCCCGCTGATCACGGCCCCGACCCCGAGGTGGAGCGTCCACCAGGCGGAGGCCCGCCACCGGGCTCCCCAGGACCGGGCCGGCCCGTCGGCCAGCAGGTCCCCGGGCACCCCGCTCATGGCCCTTACCGCGGTCACCGACATCGGCCGGACCAGCCCGAACAGCCCGGTGACGGCGGCGAGCGGCAGCGCGGAGGCGTAGGCGGCGAGGGTCAGGGGCAGCGAGGACAGAACGTTCGCCCCGTCGGCCGCGACGCCGACGAAGACCTGGGTGAGCAGGAAGTACGGCATCAGCAGGGCCCCGCCGAGGACCAGGTGCACCCAGCGCAGCCGGGCCCGTCTCCCCAGCACCGCCCCGGGCCACCGACGCAGCACCCCCACCCCGTTCATAACCCGCCCCCCTTCTTCCCGCGCCTTGTTCCCGCCCCTTGTTCCCACGCCGCCCGTTCCCCGTCGGGCGGCGCGGCCCCCGCCGTCCCCGCTCGTCGGCCTCCCCGCTCCCCCGGCCGCCCGCTCCGCCTCAGCCCGCCCGGCGGGAGGGGAGGTGGCGGACGAGGACCGCTGCGGCGAGCAGCCCGGTGATCATCTGGCCAGCGTAGGTCAGGTACATGGCCGTGGTGGCCTCTTCGTTCGTCCCGAAGTTCACCCCGAGAGTCGCGGCCATGGTGAACGCCCCCCAGCTCAGCATCGCCGCCGAGCCGGTCCAGGCGAGGGCCAGCGGCCATCGCGCCGGGCGCCCGCCGCCCCGGCTCAGCAGCACGGTCCCCGCCGCCGCGGCGAGCGCGCACACCGCGTACGCCGCCGACACCACGCCCGACTCGGCCGAGTACGCCGCCACCCGATCGGCGGGCAGCCCCGCGCTGCCGCCGAAGGCCCAGTACAGGTGCGCCGCGGCCACCGCGGTGCCCGCCAGCGCGGCGGCTCCTGCCACCACCCCCGTGGGAGACGGGAGCCGCCGCTCCGGCACGCCCCGCCGGCCGCCGCCCCAGCGCTCCCGCACGTAGGCGACGAACAACCCGGCCAGGGCGATCGCCTGAAGGATGAAACCGCTGTAGACGACGATGAACACCCAGGAGTCGAGGAAGGGTTCCCGGGCCGCCCGGACGGCCTCGCCGGCGCCCATGCCCAGGGCCTTGACGAGCGCTTGGGCGGGGAACCCGAGGACGATCGGGGTGAGCAGCCCGGTGGCGACGTACGCCGGAACGACGAGGAGCCATCCCGGCACCCGTCTGCCCCAGGGTCTGGTGAGCGCCAGTACGAGCACGATGACGGTGGCGTCCATGGCCAGCGTGACCGCGTTGGCCACGGTGATCGGCAGCCCGCCGTCCAGCAGCAGGCTGCCGTCCGGTATCCCGATGCGGCTCCCGGCCAGCCAGGCCGTCTTGAGCGTGAGGTACGGCAGCGTGGCAGCCAGCGCCACGGCGCTCAGGATCCGCCGCCCGGCCCCGAGGCGCCGGCCGCGGGTGGCCTTGTCGCCGCCGTCGAGGCCGGCCGGAGTCGCCGGGTTCGTCAGGCCGGTCGAGTCGGCCGAGTCGGCCGGAGTCGTCGGATTCGTCAGGCCGGTCGGTTCGGTCAGGCCGGTCGGGTCGGTCAGGCCGGTCGGTTCGGTCGGTCCGGTCGTGTGGACTGCTCGTGTCGTCATGTCCCCACGGTCGCCCGCGCCGGCCCCCCTCCACCTCCCCCGTGAAGGTGAACCGCCTCCCCCGTGCGGGGGAGGCGTCCACCGGACCCGGCCCGTCACATCCGCCGCGTCACCACCGACAGCCGGTCCCGCGCTTCGAACAGCGCCGCCTTGATGGCCCGTTCGTGCTCCTCCGTCAGCCGCGCCACCGGCACCGAGCAGCTCACCGCGTCGCGGGCCGGCGTCCGGTACGGCACCGCCACGCCGAAGCAGCGCAGCCCGAGGGTGTTCTCCTCCCGGTCCACCGCGTACCCCTGCTCCCGCACCAGCGCCAGCTCCTCGACCAGTTGCTCCCGGTCGGTCACGGTGTGCTCGGTGACCGCCTCCAGCCGCCTCGGCAGCAGCGCCCGCACCTCCTCGTCGGTGTGCGTGGCGAGCAGCGCCTTGCCCAGGGCGGTCGAGTGGACGGGCAGCCTGCGCCCCACCCGGGTGAAGGGCCGCAGGTAGTGCTGGGACTGCCGGGTGGCGAGGTAGACGACGCTGGTGCCGTCCAGCCGCGCCAGGTGGATGGTCTCGGTGGTGTCGTCGGAGAGCCGGTCCAGGGTGGGCCTGGCCGCCGCGACCACCTCGTCCCCGTCGATGTACGAGCTCCCGACCAGCAGGGCCCGTACGCCGATGCCGTAGCGCGTGCCGGTGGCGTCGGTCTCCACCCAGCCGAGGTTCACCAGCGTGCGCAGCAGCATGTAGAGGCTGGACTTCGGCAGGGACAGGTCGTTCTGGATGTCGGCGAGGCTGTGCAGGCCGGGCCGCGCCGCGAAGTGCTCGAGCAGCAGGACCGTGCGGACGGCCGATTTCACCGGCGCCGCCGTCGCGGGGACCCCGGGCTCGGCCGGGCCGGCCGTCTCGGCTGTCGTCATACGCCTACTTCCCCTCTGGTCGGCTCTGATCGCCTCTTGTCACCCGGTGGACGCGGAAATAGAGTCCGCAACAGACGTGATCATTCATCCACCGGAACGGCGTTCAGAATACTGAACGGTCCAGGAGGTAGCGGGCCATGACAGCGACACCAGTCTGGAGTGTGGACCCCCGCACCGGGAAGCAGCGGGAACGGGTTGCGGCGGAAGCCACACCCGGGGAGGTGGACCGGGCCGTGCGCGCGGCCCACGCCGCCCGCCCCGCCCTGGCGGACGCCACCGTCCGGGCCGGTTTCCTGCGGACCGCCGCCGACCTGCTGGACGGGGCCGCACCGCTCGTGGTGGAGACCGCCGACGCCGAGACCGCGCTGGGGGCCGCGCGCCTCACCGGCGAGCTGGCCCGCACCACCGGACAGCTGCGCGCCTTCGCCGACGTGGCCGAGGAGGGCTCCTACCTCGACGTGCGGATCGACCGCGCCGACCCGTCCCTCAGCCCGCCGCGGCCCGAGCTGCGCCGCTACAAGGTGCCGCTGGGGGTGGTCGCCGTCTACGCCGCCTCCAACTTCCCGCTGGCCTTCTCCGTGCCCGGCGGGGACACCGCGAGCGCGCTGGCCGCGGGCTGCCCGGTGGTGGTCAAGGCCCACCCCGACCATCCGGCCACCTCCGAGCTGTGCGCCTCGCTGCTGCGCCGCGCGGCGGCGGCGTGCGGGCTGCCGGCGGACGTGGTCGCCGTGGTCCACGGCTTCGACGCCGGGCTGGAGCTGGTCCGCCACCCGCTGGTGGCCGCGGCCGGGTTCACCGGTTCCATCCGGGGCGGGCGGGCGCTGTTCGACGCGGCCGCGGCCCGGCCGGTGCCGATCCCCTTCCACGGTGAACTCGGCTCCCTCAACCCCGTCGTGGTCACCCCGGCGGCCGCCGCCGAGCGCGCCGAGGAGATCGGCGCCGGGCTCGCCGGCTCGGTCACCCTGGGCGTCGGCCAGTTCTGCGTCAAGCCCGGCCTGGTGCTGGTCCCCGGGGGCCCCGACGGCGACCGGCTCGCCGACGCCCTCGCCAAGTCCCTCCAGGAGACCGGGCCGGGGGTCCTGCTCGACCACCGGATGCGGGACGCCTTCGTCTCCGGCGTCCGTGAGCGCGCCGCCCTGCCCGGGGTGACCGCGCCCGTCCTGCCGGGGCCGGGCGGCGGGCAGGGCGGCGGGCACACCGTCGCGGCCGGCTTCTTGAGCGTCCCGGCGGCCACCCTGCTGGAGGGCGCCGGGCACGAGCTGCTCCTGGAGGAGTGCTTCGGGCCGGTGACCGTCGTCGTGCGGTACGCCGCCCAGCGCGAGGCCGCCGAGGTACTGGGCCGGCTCGGCGGGAACCTGAGCGCCACCCTCCAGCTGTCGGCCGCCGAGACCGGGGGTGCGCCCGGGCCGGCCGCCGAGCTGATCGCGCAGGTCACGGGGCTGGCGGGGCGGATCGTGGTGAACGGCTGGCCGACCGGGGTCGCGGTGGCGCCGGCCCAGCACCACGGCGGCCCCTACCCGGCGGCCACCTCGCACTCCACCTCCGTCGGCGGCACCGCCATCGAGCGGTGGCTGCGCCCGGTGGCCTACCAGTCGGTGCCGGACGCCCTGCTCCCGCCCGAGCTGCGCGAGGCCAACCCGCTGGGGCTGCCGCGGCGGGTGACCGGCACCGCGTAAATGCGTTGCTGCCCCGCCCGAGGCGGGGCAGGCTGCGCCGCATGCCGAAGCCACAGGGGTTCACGTACGCAGTGCACAGCGACCGCACCGTCCGCATCACGCACCGGGGCCGCGCCGCGGGCACCTTGCGGGGTGCCCGGGCCGACGCGTTCCTGGCCGAGGTCGAGTCCGGTGACGCGCAGCTGGTGATGGCCCGCTGGACCGGCGCCTACAAGATCGGCAACGAGCGCACCGCCAGGAACCACCCCCGCAACCGCCGCTGAAATCAGGGCGGAGAGTAAGGGAACGGCAAAGCCGCTCCGCTCGTTCTCCGGGTATGACCGCTATGACCCCTGGTTCCAACCTGCCGCTCAACACCGACCGCGTGACGGTGGACGTGGCTGCCCCGGTGCGGCTCGACGTGTCGGGGCTCCTGCTCGCGGCGGACGGCAAGGTGCGCTCCGACGCCGACTTCATCTTCTACAACCAGCCCTCCGGGCCCGGTGTCAGCCACCGGTCCGGCGGCGGTTCGGCGCCGGACTCGATCACCGTGGACACCGGCGCGCTGCCGCCCGGCATCGAACGCATCGTGGTCACGGCCAGCCCCGACGCGGCCGGCCAGAGCTTCCAGGGCATCGAGCCCACCGCCACCGTGCGGGACGCGGCGGGCGGCATGGTGATCGCCACCTTCACCCCGCCGCGGCTCGGCCCCGAGACGGCCCTCGTGGTCGTCGAGATCTACCAGCGCGGCGGCGTCTGGAAGGTGCGCGCCGTCGGCCAGGGGTACGCGAACGGCCTCGCGGGCATCGCCACCGACTTCGGGGTCTCCGTGGACGAGGAGCCGGCCCCGCCCGCGGCGGCCGCTCCGGTCGCCCCGCCGGCGCCCGCGGCGCCCCCCGCCCCGCCGGCCGCGCCGCCCGCGTCTCCCTGGCTGGGCGGTCCGGCGGCCACCGCCCCGGCCGCCCCCGCCCCGCCGGCCCCCGCGGCACCGCCGGCCGGGCCGCCCGGGGGCGGGAAGATCAACCTCGACAAGGGGCGGGTCAACCTCCAGAAGAACCAGACCGTGTCCCTGGTCAAGGGCGGCCGCCCGCTACTCTCGCAGGTCAAGATGGGGCTGGGCTGGGAGCCGGCCTTCGGCGGCCGCGACATCGACCTCGACGCGTCCGTCATCGCCTACGGCCCGCAGCGCAACCACATCGACAGCTGCTACTTCGGCAAGCTGTCGATCCTGAACGGCGCCGTCAAGCACTCCGGGGACAACCTCACGGGTGAAGGCGCCGGGGACGACGAGGTGATCGTCGTGGACCTCGGCCGGCTGCCCGCCGACGCCACCGGACTGGTCTTCACGGTGAACTCCTTCTCCGGCCAGAAGTTCACCGAGGTCGCCAAGGCCTACTGCCGGCTGATCGACGCGGCGAGCGGGGAGGAGCTGGTCCGCTTCGACCTGACCGGCGCCGAGCCCCAGACCGGCGTCATGATGGCCAAGCTGATCAAGCAGTTCTCCGGCGAATGGGAGATGACGGCCATGGGCGAGTTTGTGAAGTCCCGCACAGTGCGCGGCATGGTCAAGCCCGCCTCGCAGGCTCTCTGACCAGGTGGGCGGGCATATGCCGAGACCCGCTGCCCGACGGGCGGCGATCCGGGTGATGGATGCCACGCGTAATCCGGAGGTGGCTGTCAGTGCCCGCCCGTAGCCTTGGAAGCATGCAGAAGACACTCCAGCCCGCGGGTCCCGCGCGCCCGTCCGCCGCCGAGGCGAACGAGGCGATACGGCGTCTTGTCGAGACCCGGGTGGACGGCGAGTGGCCTTCTGAGGCGTACGAGTTCCTGCTCGAGGAGTGGGCAGCGGCCTCCCGCGCCGAGGAGATGGCCACCGTTCAGTGAGCGGTCCCGGGGCACAGGATGCCCCGGGGCCGCCGTCCCCCCTTGGGGGAGCGCCACTTCGGCGGGAGCACCTCCGCCGGGCTCCCGCGTCAGCGGGGCGAGCGCCGCCAGGGGCCGGTGATGGCCAGCATGATGCCCGGGTCCTGGATGTTGGCGTACAGGGTGCGCCCGTCCGGGGAGAAGCAGACCCCGGTGAATTCCGAGTACTCGGGCTCCTCGGCCGTCCCGATGTTGAGCTCGTTGCGCGCAAGCGGGTAGACGCGGCCCGATTCGGTGGCCCCGAGCAGGTGTTGCACGCCCTCGCCGTCCTCGGCGATGACCAGGCCCCCGTACGGTGACACGGTGATGTTGTCGGGGCCGTCGTACCCGCCCTCGGCGCCCGGCTCCCGGTTGACCCCGATCAGGACGACGAGCCGGACCGTACGCCGCTTGGGGTCGTAGAACCACACCTGGCCGTCGTGCGCGGTGCCCGGGCTCTCCTCGCGCGCGTAGGAGGAGACGAAGTAGGCGCCCCCGTCGGCCCACCACATGCCCTCCAGCTTGCGCCCCCGGGTCACGGCGCCGGCCGCGAACTGCTTGCGCACCGGCAGGCTGCGCGCGTCGCGGTCGGTCACCTCCACCCAGTCGACCCCGTACACGGTGCCGGTCTTCGTCGCGCGCGAGAGGTCGTCGACGAAACGGCCCTGGCTGTCGAAGCACTTGGCGGCCGCGAGCACCCCGGCGTCGGCGGCGAGGGTACGCAGCTTGCCGCGCCCGTGCCGGAAGCCGTGCGGCGGGGTCCAGCGGTAGAACAGCCCGTTGGGGCCGGAGGCGTCCTCGGTCAGGTAGGCGTGGCCCTGGCGCGGGTCGATGACCACGGCCTCGTGCGCGTACCGCCCGAACGCCTTGACCGGCTGCGGGTCGCGGTTGGCCCTGCGGTCGTGCGGGTCGACCTCGAAGACGTAGCCGTGGTCCTTGGTCATGCCGTTCTTGCCGGCCAGGTCCTCGGTCTCCTCGCAGGTCAGCCAGGTGCCCCAGGGGGTGGCGCCGCCCGCGCAGTTGGTCGACGTACCGGCGATGCCCACCCATTCGGCGACCTCGCCGCCGCGCCGGACCTCCACGACGGTGCAGCCGCCGGCCGCCGCCGGGTCGTAGACGAGGCCCTCGGCGAGCGGTACGGGGTGGGCCCAGCCGGTGCGCGGCCCCTTGAGCTCGTGGTTGTTGACGAGGAGGGTGACGCCGCGGTGCCCCTCGAAGGCGGCGGTGCCGTCGTGGTGGGACGGGGTGCTCTCACCGGAGTCGAGGGTGGTGACGCCGGAACGGGTGATCACCCGGTAGCGGAACCCGGCGGGGAGGGCCAGCAGTCCGGCCGGGTCCGGGACGAGCGGCCCGTAGCCGGGGGCGTGCGGGCGTCCCTGCGCGTCGAGGGCGTCGGGCGTCGGGGCGTCGGCGGCCAGCGCCCCGGGGGCGGTGGCGAGGGCGCCGACCGTCCCGGTCAGTGCGACGCCCGCACCGGCGATGACGGTGCGGGCGGTGAAGTCTCTGCGGCTGAGGGGCATCGGGGCTCCAGGGGTGGGGAGGTGGTGCGCCTGACGTACGGTCGTCGGCGCACACGCTCCCGCCCGTACGTGAACGGCGGCTGAACTACCCGAGAATGCGGACCGAGCCCTTCCCGGAAGCCGGAATGGCGAACTCCGGCACCGGAAACGGCCTGTTGTACACCCCCCGCCCCGGCGCCCGCCACAGGCCGCGCCGGGTGACGGGCGGCGGGCGCCCCCGCGCGGTCAGGCCTGCCGGGAGCGGGCCTTGAACGCCGCCTTCCGCGCCTCCTTGGAGGCCTTCTTGTCCGGGTGCAGCCGGCCCATCGCCTCCAGGACGTACGCCGTGGAGGGGTGGTCCACCCGCCAGACCTGCTCGAAGAAGCCGGCGTGGTGCTCCGTCAGGCTGCTCATGAGCTGCGGCAGCTCCTCGGTCTCCCCGTCCGCCGCGAGCTGTGCCGCGATGGTGTCCACCGTCAGCCAGAACACCATCGCTCCGTCGGGCGCCGGTACGCCGGTCACCCCGTGCTCGGCGAGCCAGACGCGGGCGAGCCCGCCCAGTTCCGGGTCGTCCAGGACCGCCCGCATCGCCGGCTCGGCCTCCGGCCCGGCCGGGGCGAGCGCCTGCTGGCACCGCAGGCGGCGCAGCGGGGCGCCCTCGTCGTCACCGCGGGCGGCGGCCAGCAGCTCGGCCACGGCGTCCGGCAGGGCGCGCCCGGCCAGCCACTGCTCGATCTCGGCCTGGGCGGCGCCCTCCGGGTAGCGGGAGACGGCGTCGAGCAGCGCTTCGGCGCCCTTGTCGGCCAGTTCCCCGACCGCGGGGGCCTCGACCCCGGCCTCCAGCATCCGGGCGCGGACACCGTAGAGGCCGAGCGGGGTCAGCCGTACCATCCCGTACCGGGACACGTCCTCGTCGTCCTCGGGACCGGGCCCGCCGGAGGAGTCGGCGGCACCGGCGTCCGCGAGGTCGTCCTCCTCGGCCAACAGGGCCTCGTCCACGGGCCGGTACTCGACCAGCCCGATGGGCTCCAGCTGGCGGAACTGGTCGTCCAGCCGCATCATCGCGTCCGACACCTGCTCCAGCACGGCGTCGGTCGGATCGCCCATCTCGTCGGGCACGATCATCGACGCGGCGAGCACCGGCAGCGGCACCGGGCCCTCGCCCGCCCCGCCTTCGGCGACGGTGAGCAGGTAGAGGTTGGCGAGGACCCCGTCGAGGAAGTCCGCCTCGCGCTGCGGGTTCCAGTCGAGGCGGTCGAAGTCGATCTCACCGCCGGCGTCCAGGGCGTCGACGAGGTCGTCCAGTTCGGGTACGGCCGCGTCCGCGAGGACGGTGTCCAGGGCCGCCAGCCACAGGTCGAGCACGTCCCCGGGTGCGCCGCCGGCCACCAGCGCGAGGTCCTCGCCGGGGGTGGCGGTGCCGTACTCGGGCTCGCCGCCGTCGGCGCCGTCGCCGCTGTCCTCCTCCGGCTCGGTCACGTCGACCAGGCCGGTGTCGACGGCCACCCGCCAGGCCTGGCTCGCGTACACGGGGGCGTCCTCGTCCGCGGCGTCGAGACCGAGGGCCTCGGCGGCCTCGGGCAGCTGGTCGGACGCGAGTTCGCCGCCGACGTCGACGCGGGTGGCGGGTCCGGCCCAGCGGGCGAGGCGTACGGCGCGGGCGAACAGCGGGGCGACGAGGGCGTCGCGGGCCAGCTCCGCGTCGGAGGGCAGCCGTACCGGC
Organism: Streptomyces sp. NPDC048352; assembly: GCF_040651895.1. Taxonomy (NCBI): domain Bacteria; kingdom Bacillati; phylum Actinomycetota; class Actinomycetes; order Kitasatosporales; family Streptomycetaceae; genus Streptomyces; species Streptomyces sp. NPDC048352. The sequence goes on along the minus strand of NZ_JBEZKZ010000019.1, from coordinate 8,063 downwards.
GGCAGCGTGGGGTGCGGCTCTGCGGACATGGGGTGGTTCTCCTCGGACGGGCCGCGCGGGGCGGTGGGGCGGCTGAGCGGTGGGGCGGTCAGGCGGTCGGGTGGTTCCGGGCAGTGTCACGGCGCCGGGCGACGGATGCCGTCCGGCCATGTGGCCGAAAACACATACGGACGGACCGTCAGGCCCGGTGCGGCGACCAAGCGTAGACGCATTCGGCGCAGGCCAGGCGGCCATCACCTTTGGTTCATCGCACAGTCGACCGTCGTATCCCCTGGAGCCCTTGACAACGTCCCTGGTCACCCAGGAAATTGACGCGCGTAGATGTACACGGGCCGTCAAGCGCCCGCACCTTCTCCTCCACACACCGGAGTTCCCGCCCATGCGCTCCTCGCATCCCCGTTCCGCCGCCGTCGCGGCCCTCGTCGCCACCGCGCTGGCCACCGGCCTGCTCGCGGGCACCGCCGACGCGGCCGAAGGCGCCGGGTCCGCCGATCCGATACGCATCCACGACATCCAGGGCACGACCCGGATCTCCCCCCTCAACGGCAAGCAGGTCGCCGGGGTCGAGGGCATCGTCACGGGCGTGCGCACCTACGGCTCCCGCGGCTTCTGGATCCAGGACCCGGACGCCGACGACAACTCCGCCACCAGCGAGGGCGTCTTCGTCTTCACCAGCTCCGCCCCGACCGTCGCCGTCGGCGACGCCGTCAAGGTCTCCGGCACGGTCGGCGAGTACGTCCCCGGCGGTGCGGGCTCCGGCAACCAGTCCGTCACCCAGATCGCCAAGCCCGCGGTGACGGTGGTCTCCTCGGGCAACGCGCTGCCCGCGGCCGCCGCGATCAGCGAGTACACGGTCCCCGCGGAGTACGCCCCGGCGGGCGACCCGGCGGCCGGCGGCAGCATCAACGGCCTCACCCTGGAGCCCTCGCGCTACGCCCTGGACTTCTACGAGTCCCTCGAGGGGATGAACGTCCGCATCGGCACCTCGCGCGTCGTCGGCGCCACCGACCCGTACGCGGAGCTGTGGGTGACGGTGAAGGGCTGGGAGAACCCCGCCAAGCGCGGCGGCACCGTGTACGGCTCGTACGAGTCCCAGAACACCGGCCGCCTCCAGATCCAGCAGCTCGCGCCGCTCGCGCAGCAGCCCTTCCCGGTGGCCAACGTCGGCGACAAGCTCACCGGCACCACCGAGGGCCCGCTCGATTTCAACCAGTTCGGCGGCTACACCCTCGTGGCGCGCACCCTCGGCACCGTGAAGGCGGGCACGCTCGCCCCCGAGAAGACGAAGGCCCAGTCGCCCGGCGAGCTGGCGGTGGCCACGTACAACGTGGAGAACCTCGACCCGAGCGACCCGCAGGAGAAGTTCGACAACCTCGCCAAGGCGGTCGTCGACAACCTGGCCTCGCCCGACATCGTGGCCCTGGAGGAGATCCAGGACGACAACGGCGCCAAGAACGACGGCACGGTCTCGGCCGAGCAGACGCTGACGAAGTTCACCGAGGCGATCAAGGCCGCGGGCGGCCCCGCGTACCAGTGGCGCTCGATCGCCCCGGAGAACAACAAGGACGGCGGCGAGCCCGGCGGCAACATCCGCCAGGTGTTCCTGTTCAACCCGGCCCGGGTGTCCTTCACCGACCGCGCCGCGGGCGACGCGGTGACGGCGACCGGTGTGACGCAGGAGAAGGGCAAGGCCGCCCTGACCCACTCCCCCGGCCGGATCGACCCGGCGAACCCGGCGTGGGCCGACAGCCGCAAGCCGCTGGCCGGCGAGTTCGTCTTCCGCGGCCGCACCGTCTTCGTGATCGCCAACCACTTCGGCTCCAAGGGCGGCGACGAGGGCCTGGTCTCGCACCACCAGCCGCCGGTGCGCAAGTCGGAGGAGAAGCGGCTCCTGCAGGCGCAGGCGGTGAACGGCTTCGTCAAGGAGCTGCTGGCGGTCGACAAGAACGCGGCCGTCCTCGCGGTCGGCGACATCAACGACTTCGAGTTCTCCGGGACGGCGAAGGCGCTGGAGGACGGCGGGGCGCTGTACTCGGCGATCAAGTCGCTGCCGAAGGCGGAACGTTACTCCTACGTCTACCAGGGCAACGCGCAGGTGCTGGACCAGATCCTGACCAGCCCCTCGATCAAGAACTTCAGCTACGACAGCGTGCACATCAACGCCGAGTTCTCGGCGCAGAACAGCGACCACGACCCGCAGGTGCTGCGCTTCCGTCCGTAACCCGGCCGCAGGGGCCCGGCCACCGTCCCGGGCCGGGCCCCTGTCACAATCCGGCCATGATCCTCCGTACCGCGACCCGTCAGGACCTGCCCGCCGTACTCGCCCTGCTGGCCGACGAGGAGCGGGTCCTCGATCCGGCCTCGGTCACCGTCGGCGAGGCGCACGAACGGGCCTTCGCCGCCATCGGGGCGGATCCGCGCAACGAGATGCTGGTCCTCACCGCGGAGGAGGCCGGCGGACCGGGGGCAGAGGTGCTGGGCTGCCTCCAGCTGACGTACGTCCCGGGTCTGGGACAGGGCGGCCGCGACCGGGCGCTGGTGGAGGCGGTACGGATCCGCGCGGACCGCCGGGGCGGCGGCCTGGGCGCGGAGCTGATGCGCCTCGCGGTCGAGCGGGCCCGCGCGCGGGGCTGCGGGCTGGTCCAGCTGACCAGCGGCAAGCGGAGGTCCGCCGCGCACCGCTTCTACGAGCGCCTGGGCTTCGCACGCAGCCACGAGGGCTTCAAGCTGCGGCTGGATCCGTAGGCCGGCCGCACCGCGCCGGGGCTCCGGCCCTGGCGTGACGCTGGACACACCGGTGCCAAAATCTTCCGGTTGTGGTGTTGAGTGTCCCCACGCCCGAACTTGCCCTCCTTGTACCGTCCGCACCCCGGGAGGACCGCGTGTTCCCCTCCATCTCCCTCGCCCAGGAAATCGGCGTCGCCGTCCTCCTCGTGGCGGCCCTCGTCTGGGTCTTCGGCCTCGGCCACATGCTGTGGGACAGCCGCTTCCACCACCCGGAGCCGGGCTCCCCCGAGGGCCTCGCCGCCATCCCGGGCCAGCGCGGCGCCGACGCGCACCCGATGGAGTCGGTCCAGCTGACGGAGGCGGAGGAGCAGGCCTTCGCGGGCCTGATCCGCACGCTCCCGCTGCACTGACGGCCCCCGCCCACGACGAGTGCCCTCCCGGTCCGACCGGGAGGGCACTCGCTGCTGACGGGCCGACGCCTGCCGGCGGGGCGTCAGTTGTGGCTGTGCAGGACCTCGTTCAGGCCGCCCCAGTTCGCCTTGTACGGGCGGGCCTCGACGGCGCCGGTGACCGAGTTGCGGCGGAAGAGGATGTTGTCGGCGCCGGACAGCTCCAGGGCCTTGACGATCTGGCCGTCCGGCAGGGTCACCCGGGTGCCGGCGGTGACGTAGAGGCCGGCCTCGACCACGCACTCGCTGCCCAGCGCGATGCCGATGCCCGCCTCCGCGCCGATCAGGGTGCGCTCGCCGATCGAGATGATCTGCTTGCCGCCGCCGGAGAGGGTGCCCATGGTGGACGCGCCGCCGCCGATGTCGGAGCCGTCCCCGACCACGACGCCCGCGGAGATGCGGCCCTCGACCATGGAGGTGCCCAGGGTGCCGGCGTTGAAGTTGACGAAGCCCTCGTGCATGACGGTGGTGCCCTCGGCGAGGTGCGCGCCGAGGCGGACGCGGTCCGCGTCGGCGATGCGCACGCCCTTGGGGGCGACGTAGTCGGTCATGCGGGGGAACTTGTCGATCGAGGTGACCTGGAGGTGCAGGCCCTCGGCGCGGGCGTTGAGCCGCACGGTCTCGACCTGGTCGACGGCGACGGGGCCCAGGGAGGTCCAGGCGACGTTGGCCAGCAGGCCGAAGACGCCGTCCAGGTTCTGGCCGTGCGGCTTGACCAGGCGGTGGCTCAGCAGGTGCAGGCGCAGGTACGCGTCGTGCGCGTCCAGCGGCTTGTCGTCCAGGGAGGCGATGACGGTGCGGACGGCTACGACCTCGACGCCGCGCACCGCGTCCGAGCGGACGGCCTTGGCGGCGGCCGCGCCGAGGAGCTCCACGGCCCGCTCGGCGGTGAGGCGCTCGGTGCCGGCCGGGCCGGGCTCTGCGGTCAGCTCGGGGGCGGGGAACCAGGTGTCGAGGACGGTGCCGTCGGCGGCGAGGGTGGCAAGTCCGGCGGCGACGGCGCCGGTGGTACGCGTAGCAGTCATGCCCGAAACCTAACCGGCGACGGCCCGCGGTCGCGAACCGGTCTCATGTGCCGGTCGGGCGGCGTGTCGCTCCCCCGGCCGGCCGGCCGCCCGCGCCTCGCTCCGGTGCCGGGCCAGTACGACCGCCCCGGCGCCCGCCGCCAGGGCCGCGCACAGCGGCCACAGCAGGCCGGGGGCCGCCGCGTACAGGGCTCCGCCGGCGGGCGGGGCGAGGACGGTCCCGCTGACGGAGACCCCGGCGTACAGGCTCTGGAAGCGCCCGACGGCGTGCTCGGGGGCCTGGTCGGCGACGTACGCGGTGGCGGTGGTCTTGTAGAGGATCTCGCCGAGGCTGAGCAGCACCATCATGGCGACGGCGGTCGCGAGGCCGGCGCCGAGGAGCAGTGCCGCGTAGCCGGCGCCGACCAGCACCAGCCCGGTGCCGATGACCGCCAGGGGCGGCCGGGCGCGCAGGGCGACGGCGGCGGGCAGTTCCAGCAGCAGGATGACGGCCCCGTTGAGGGCCATGACCAGCCCGAAGGCGCGGACGTCGAGGCCGTGGTCGGCGAGGAAGACGGGGAAGACGGAGTACTGCTGCCGGTAGACCACGTCCACGACCAGGACCGCACCGAGCAGTACCAGCACGCCGGGGCGCGCCCGCAGCGCCGCCCACACCCCGTCGCGGCCCCGACCCCCGTCCGGGGCCGCGGCGGGTGTGCGGGCGGCGCCGCGGGCGGGGACGACGCGGGCGGTCCAGACGGCGAAGAAGAGGGTGCCGAGGCCGTCACCGACGAACAGCCAGTCGTACGAGATCCCGGACGCGACCAGGGCCCCCAGCGGCGGGCCGAGGGTGAAGCCGCCGTTGGACACGCAGCGGACGACCGCGAAGGCCTGTCGGCGGGCCCCTTCGGGGACGGTGACGGCGACCAGGGCGGCGTTCGCGGCCCGGACGACGCCGGCCGCGTACTGCGCCAGCGGCAGGGCGGCGTACAGCAGCGGGGTGGGCAGCAGCGGGAAGACCGTCAGGGCGGCGCCGCCGAGGGCGGAGGCGGCGAGCAGCACCCGGCGGTGGCCGAAGCGGTCGCCGTACCAGCCGCCGGTGAAGTTGCCCGCGACGAGCCCGATGCCGCCGATGCCGGTGACCAGGCCCGCCTGGGCTGCCCCGAGGCCGCGCGGGCCGCTCAGGTACAGGAAGACGAAGACGAAGGTGACGCTGACGACGGCGTTGACGAAGACCCCCGCGGCCAGCAGCCACACGACCCTCGGTACGTCCTTGAACCCTTGCAGCACACCGCCACCCCCGCGCCCCGACCGAGTAAGTTCCTTTTGGGAACGGACTATGTCAGCATGACAGCCTTGGGTCAACGGACTAAGGAGGTCCCATGGCCCAGCGCACGCACCTCGGTGACGCGGACTGCTCCATCGCCCAGGCCCTCGACGTCGTGGGCGACTGGTGGACGCTGCTGATCGTGCGCGACACCGCGCGCGGCCTGTACCGCTTCGACGAGCTCCAGCGCGAGCTCGGGATGTCCCGCAAGGTGCTCGCCGAGCGGCTGAAGCTGCTGGTCGAGGCCGGGGTGCTGACGCGCGAGCCGTACCGGGAGCGCCCGGTGCGGCACGAGTACCGGCTGACCCCGCGCGGGCGGGGGCTGCTGCCGGTCCTGGTGGCCCTCCAGGACTGGGGTGACACCTGGGTCCTGGGAGAGGGAGAGATGACGGCGACGGCCGAGGAGTCCTCGAAGGAGGCCGTACGGGTCCACGCGCTGCGCGGCACCCGGCTGCCGGAGCTGCTGCTGCCGGACCGTTTCGGCGAGCTCCGCGACCCAGTGGCGGACACCCCGTTCACCGTCCTGTACTGCTTCCCCGGCGCCTACGCCCGGGCCGAGTCCTACCCGCCCGGCTGGGCCGGGATCCCGGGGGCGAAGGGCTGCACACTGGAGTCGTGCAGCTTCCGCGACCAGCTCGCGGAGTTCACCGCCGCCGGAGCCACCGTGCACGGGGTCTCCACGCAGCGGCCCGACGAGCAGCGGGAGTTCGCGGAGCAGGAGCAGCTGCGCTTCCCGCTGCTGTCGGACGCCGGACTGGACCTGGTGACGGCCCTGCGGCTGCCGACGTTCCGTGCGGCGGGGGTGAGCCGGATCAAGCGGCTGACGCTGGTCGTGGACCGGGACCGCACGGTGCGCGAGGTGCTGTACCCGATCGGCGACATCGAGGCGAGCGTGACGGCGGCCCTGACGGCGGTGCGCGCCGGCGGCTCCGCGAACCAACCGCCCCAGCCCGGCGGCTCCCCGGGCTGACCGCCCCGGCCCGGCGGCTCCCCGGGCCGACCACGGGGCCCGGCGGCTCCGCCGGGCCGGCCGCGCGGCCCCGGCACCGGGCCGCCCCGCCTCAGGCCCCCGGCCTCAGCACCCGGGCCAGGACCTCGTGGGCGTACGGCTCGTCGTACGGGGCGCCCGTCAGCAGCACCTGGAGGGCGACGCCGTCCATCACCGCCACCAGCGCCCGCGCCGTGACCGGGTCGGTGTGCTCCTCCAGCGCGTCCGCCAGGGCCCCGCACCATTCGGCGGCGACCGGCCGCAGCGCGGGCCGGCGCAGCGCGGCCAGGTAGAGCTCGTACTCCAGCTCCGCCCGGCCCCGGTCTGCCGACAGGGTCTCGCCCAGCAGCCGCGCCAGCGCCCCGGCGAGGTCCTCGCCCGGGCGCACGGCCAGGACGGGGGCGAAGGCCTCGGCCGCCTGCCGCAGGGCGGCGGTCAGCAGGTCGTCCAGGGTCGCGAAGTGGTAGGTGGTCGAACCAAGCGGTACGTCCGCCTCCGCCGCCACGCTGCGGTGACTGAGCCCCCCGATGCCCTTGGCCGCCACCACCCGGATCGCGGCGTCGATGATCCGCTGACGGCGCCCGGGGTCGTACCGCCGCACTCCGGCGGCCATCAGTGCGCCGTCCCGCCCAGGTTCAGCAGCACCACGCCGCCGATGACCAGGGCGATCCCGGCGATCTTCGCGGCGGTGGCCGCCTCCCCCAGGAACACCATGCCGATGGCGGCGATTGCGGCGGTACCCACCCCGGCCCAGATCGCGTACGCGGTGCCGACCGACATCGACTTCAGCGTCCGCGCGAGCAGGGTGAAGGCGATGACGTAGCCCAGCAGCGTGCCCAGCGAGGGCCACAGCCGGGTGAAGCCGTCGCTGTACTTCATGGCGGTGGTGCCGGCGACTTCCGCGGCTATGGCCGCGGCGAGCAGGACGTAGGGCATGTGTACGACGGTACCCATCGATGCGTACACATGTACACACGCACGCCCGCAGACACCCGCGCGGCGCGGGGCTACGGTGTCCCCCTCAGGGGACGGGGGGCCGCGCATGGCGCAGTACGGGACCCACACGGGCGGCGGCTGGCTGCCCCCGCCGCGACCCCGGCCCGGCGTGGTGCCGCTGCGGCCCCTGGGGCCCGGGGACATCCTCGGGGGCGCGGTCACCACCCTGCGCCGGTACGGCGGCGCGCTGGGCGGCGCGCTGCTCCTCGGCCAGCTGACGGCCGGGCTGCTGGTCGCCGCGGCAGCCGGGGCGGCGACCCTCGCCTCCCTCAGCCGCAGCTCCGGCAGCCGGGTCTTCGTGTGGACCCTGTTCCCGGCGGCGGCCCTGTTCCTGCTGTTCACCTGCGCGCTGGCCACCGCCTTGACCGCGGTGCTGCTGCGCCCGGCGGTGCTCGGCCGGCCGGTCACCGCGCCGGGGCTGCTGCGGGCGGCGCTGCCCCGGACGCCGGGCGTGCTCGGCGCGCAGCTGCTGGCCCTGCTCACCGCGGCGGCCCCCCTGGCGGCCGGGGCGGCGGCCGGGGGGGCGGCCCCCCCGCGGCGGCCGCGGGGGCCCCGCCCCCGGTGGGGCGGGG